>NZ_JASJVE010000010.1:0-196347 GCF_036346185.1 Pseudomonas sp. 10C3
GCCGCTTACTCTGGATAACTCTTTGATTTACAAGGAGTTTTCCGTTTCATCTGCTCCGGAAGAGGTGCGAATTATAGGCTCGAAAAAACTTACGTCAAGGGTTAAATCAGGCCTATTCCAAATTAAGCGTAATTCGCCCAAAAGCCTTCTTCCCGGCCTGGCAAACATGGGTCGCGCCAACCTTGAACACGAATGCGCGATCCACAACCTCACCATCTATACGCACGCCACCGGATGCCAGAAGATCCCGAGCAACCGCGGAGTTCTTGACCAAGCCTGCTTTATTAAGGACCGCCGCGATTGGCATGTCGTCAGTGGCCGCAAGACTGATCTCTGGCAAGTCATCAGGCAGGTCGCCGTCTTTCATGCGGTTGCCCGCCGAACGATGCGCAGTTGCCGCCGCCTCTTCGCCATGGAATCGGGCAACGATCTCTTCAGCCAGCTTGATTTTGATATCTCGCGGATTCGCGCCCGCAGCGACATCAGCCTTGAAGCCATTGATCTCCTCCATAGAGAGGAAGCTCAGCAACTCGAAGTAGCGCCACATCAAGGCATCAGGGATTGAAACCAGCTTGCTGTACATAATGCCCGGCGCTTCCTGAATCCCTACATAGTTACCCAGGGATTTGGACATCTTCTTCACGCCATCCAGACCTTCTAATAAAGGCATGGTGAGAATGCACTGAGCTTCTTGCCCATAGGCGCGCTGCAGTTCGCGCCCCATCAGAAGGTTGAACTTCTGATCGGTACCGCCCAGTTCGACATCGGCACGCAACGCGACTGAATCGTAGCCCTGCACCAATGGGTACATGAATTCATGAATGGCGATCGGCTGATTGGTCGAGTAGCGCTTATGAAAGTCATCGCGCTCCAGCATCCGCGCCACTGTGTATTGTGACGACAGGCGAATAAAGTCAGCCGAACTCATTTGATCCATCCAGGTGGAGTTGAACGCCACCTCGGTCTTTGCCGGATCAAGAATCTTGAAAACCTGGGTTTTATAGGTCTCCGCGTTAGCCAGAACCTGTTCGCGCGTCAGCGGAGGCCGCGTCGCACTTTTACCACTAGGATCGCCAATCATGCCGGTGAAGTCGCCAATCAGGAAAATGACCTGATGACCAAGCTCCTGAAACTGACGCAGCTTATTAATAAGCACGGTATGACCCAAGTGCAGATCCGGGGCCGTAGGGTCAAACCCGGCCTTGATACGCAATGGCTGACCACGCTTAAGCTTTTCGACCAATTCGGACTCGACCAGGAGTTCATCCGCACCGCGCTTGATCAGCGCTAGCTGCTCTTCAACCGACTTCATAACAGCCCCGTAATGGCTCATCTAAATGGGACCCAACCATACAAGATCAGGGCCCGATTACAAGTTTTTGCCCAGCACTCTCCGCCGAATCAGAGACTGATGCGTTCGTAGGGTTGCTTCGAGCATGATTTGGTTATATTTTATACAGTTATTTCTTCATCATCATGTCATTCATCTTTTCCAATTCATCTTTTCAAAGTCAAATTACCTATGATCGACACACCGCCCAAGGCGCCTCCGCTTTATCCGAAGAGCCACCTGCTCGCTGCAAGCGGCATCGCCGCCCTGCTGAGCCTGGCGCTTCTGGTCTTCCCGTCCAGCGACGTTGAAGCCAAAAAAACCACCCTGAACCTTGATCTGGAAAGACCTGCAGATCAACTGACACAAGAACAAGACGCTTCAGAACCGATTCAGGCCACACCCGACGTCACTGCATCGCCATTTGCGCAGATCGAAAGTGGCGCTGACGACACTCAGGAAACGGCCGCTGCACAACCTGTGAAGGCAGAGCCTGCCCCCACAATTGTTGCCAAGAACCCGACTCACAAAGAAGTTGTCGTCTCCAGGGGCGACACCTTATCGACCCTGTTTGAGAAAGTAGGTCTTCCTGCTGCAGCCGTGCATGAAGTACTGGCCAGCGACAAACAAGCCAAGCAATTCAGCCAGCTTAAGCACGGGCAGATTCTACAGTTCGAGCTATCCCCTCAAGGTCAGCTCAAACAACTGCACAGCAAGGTCAGCGACCTGGAAAGCATCAGCTTGTCCAAGTCCGACAAAGGCTATGCATTCAGCCGGGAAATCACCAAGCCGAACATACGCACTGCGTATGTTCATGGGGTTATCAACAGCTCGCTTTCCCAATCGGCTCAACGCGCAGGCCTGTCCCACAGTATGACCATGGACATGGCCAGTGTTTTTGGCTACGACATCGACTTCGCTCAGGATATTCGCCAGGGCGACGAGTTCGATGTGATCTACGAACAGAAAGTCATCAACGGTAAAACCATCAGCACCGGCAACATCCTGTCAGCGCGCTTTACCAACCGAGGCAAAACGTACACTGCCGTTCGCTACACCAACAAGCAAGGCAACAGCAGCTACTACACTGCTGACGGCAACAGCATGCGCAAGGCCTTCATCCGCACCCCGGTAGACTTTGCCCGCATCAGCTCGATGTTCTCCATGGGCCGCAAACACCCGATTCTGAATAAGATCCGCGCCCACAAAGGCGTCGATTACGCAGCGCCTCGCGGCACACCGATCAAAGCAACCGGTGATGGCAAGGTTCTATTGGCGGGTCGTCGTGGCGGCTACGGCAACACCGTAGTCATTAAGCATGGCAACACCTACCAAACCCTGTACGGGCATATGCAGGGTTTTGCCAAAGGCATACAAACCGGCAGCAATGTGAGGCAAGGCCAGGTCATCGGCTATATCGGCACAACCGGACTCTCGACCGGACCGCACTTGCACTATGAGTTCCAGGTCAATGGTGTCCATGTCGACCCACTGGGCCAGAAATTGCCAATGGCCGATCCAATCGCCAAAGCTGAAAAACAGCGTTTCATGCAACAAAGCCAGCCGCTAATGGCCCGCATGGACCAAGAGAAATCCACCCTGCTCGCTTCGAACAAGCGCTAAGCCATGGCCTTCTATATAGGTGTGATGTCCGGGACCAGTCTTGACGGGCTGGATATCGCCCTGATTGAACAGGACGACCGACCAAAACTGCTGGCGACCCACTACATACCGATGCCGGATGATCTGCGCGCCGAGCTTCTGGGTTTATGCGCCAGTGGCAACGATGAGCTTGCCCGGGCCGCTATCACCGAGCAGAAGTGGGTGCGTCTTGCCGCACAGGGTGTTCTGGCGCTGTTGAGCCAAGAGCAATTGTCTGCGGGCGAGATACGCGCCATCGGCAGTCATGGACAAACTATTCGTCATGAGCCCGCGCGCGGCTTCACCCTCCAGATTGGCAACCCCGCACTGCTCGCAGAGCTGACAGAGATCACCGTCGTCAGCGATTTCCGTCGCAGAGACGTAGCCGCAGGCGGGCAAGGTGCACCGCTGGTGCCAGCGTTTCATGAAGCCCTTTTCGACAATCCGCTTGGCGCGCCACAAAATCATCGTGCAGTTCTTAATATAGGTGGCTTCAGCAACCTGAGCCTGCTGGAAGCCGACAAGCCCGTGTCCGGTTTCGACTGCGGACCAGGAAATGTCTTGCTTGATGCCTGGATACAAACACAACGCAGCCTCAGCTTTGACCGCGACGGCGCTTGGGCGGCGAGCGGCAAGATTGAGCCAGCGCTGCTGAAATCGCTACTCAGTGATCCGTTTTTCCTGACCCAAGGCCCTAAAAGTACAGGCCGCGACGTCTTCAATCCTGGCTGGCTTCAGCATCATCTGTTCCAACTGCCAATGTTCGCCCCTGAAGACATTCAGGCAACCTTGCTTGAGCTGACTGCGCTGACCATTACCCAGTCGCTGCAAACTGCACAAACGCAAACTGATGAGCTGTTGGTCTGTGGTGGCGGCGCGCACAACTTGGCGCTGATGGCGAGGCTGACCGCGTTGCTGCCTGATACCAAGGTCAGCAGTACAGCGGCTTATGGCGTAGACCCTGACTGGGTCGAAGCGATGGCTTTCGCCTGGTTGGCGCACTGCTGCCTTGAAGGCGTACCCGCCAACCGACCTAGCGTCACCGGTGCTCGCGGCCTGCGCGTGCTAGGCGCCATCTACCCGGCATGACGCACACAGCAAAACGCCGCACATAAGCGCGGCGTTCTCTGACCAGCAAGCCAAATCAGACCGAGAATGACGAGCCGCAGCCACATGTGGTGGACGCATTCGGGTTCTTGATCACAAAGCGCGATCCTTCCAGCCCTTCCTGATAATCCACTTCTGCACCTGCCAGGTACTGGAAGCTCATCGGGTCGACCACCAGGCTGACACCCTCACGCTCGACGATGGTGTCGTCATCCGCCACGTCTTCATCGAAAGTGAAGCCGTACTGAAAACCTGAACAGCCGCCACCTGTCACAAATACGCGCAGTTTCAGGCGATCATTGCCCTCTTCATCGACCAGAGTCTTCACCTTGTGCGCTGCACCGTGAGTTAATACCAATGCCGTAGGGGTGAAGGTTTCGACGCTCATGCTGAATATCTCCCGGCGCTATATGCCGTCATAATGCGTAATGACTGGCATTATCCGCTTGACCTAGTAAATTGGTCAACTAATCAAGGCAGCATACCGGCATGGGAAAGGCCCAAACGCTCGTCCAGACCGAACAGAATATTCATATTCTGTACCGCTTGGCCTGATGCGCCCTTGACCAGATTGTCGATGACCGACAACACCACCACAAGATCGCCGCCTTGCGGACGATGCACGGCAATTCGACAAACGTTAGCGCCACGTACACTACGTGTTTCCGGATGGCTGCCAGCTGGCATCACATCGACGAACGGCTCATCGGCATAGCGTTTTTCGAAGAGCGCCTGCAAATCCACGGACTTATCCAGCACCGTGGCGTAGAGCGTCGAGTGAATGCCCCGAATCATCGGCGTCAGGTGTGGAACGAAGGTCAAGCCGACATCTCCGCCTGAGGCACGCCGCAGACCCTGCCTGATTTCAGGCAGGTGACGATGGCCTTTGACCGCGTACGCCTTAAAGCTTTCGCTGGTTTCAGAGTACAGCGAGCCGACACTGGCACCGCGCCCTGCACCACTGACGCCTGATTTACAGTCGGCGATCAACCGAGAGGCGTCAGCCAGGCCAGCTTCGAGCAACGGCAGAAAGCCCAGCTGTGTCGCGGTAGGGTAGCAACCGGGCACGGCAATCAGGCGCGCTTGCTTGATCTGCTCGCGATTGACCTCGGGCAGCCCGTAGACCGCTTCCTTAAGCAATTCAGGTGCGCCGTGCGGCTGACCGTACCATTTAGCCCACTCGTCTGCGTCCTGCAGGCGGAAGTCTGCCGACAAGTCGATGACCTTGGTCCCGGCGTTCAACAGTTCGCCTGCCAACGCATGAGCAACACCATGCGGGGTGGCAAAGAACACCACATCGCAGGCACCCAGTGCTGCGATGTCTGGCACGCTGAAAGCCAGGCCATCGTAATGGCCTCGCAGGTTAGGGTACATATCGGCCACGGCCAGCCCTGCTTCGGAGCGAGAAGTGATGACCACCACCTCGGCTTGCGGATGCTGTGCCAACAGACGCAGCAGCTCGACCCCGGTGTAACCCGTGCCGCCGACGATACCGACCTTGACCATAAATCTGCCCCTTCAACGAACCTAGTGGAAAACCATTGATAATATGGGCGTATGGCCTGAGGAACAACCGCGAACGTGACGTATGGCCGGTCATACCACTACTATTTGGCCACCGTGAACTTGGGAATAACCAAAAATGCTTTTTCTATGGCTCAAAGCCCTCCACATCGTCTCGATGGTCTGCTGGTTTGCAGGTCTGTTTTATCTGCCGAGACTGTTCGTTTATCACTCAATGAGCGAGGACGTCGCGAGCCGGGAACGTTTCTGCATCATGGAGCGCAAGTTGTACCGAGGCATCATGGGGCCCGCAATGATTGCCACACTGGCGTTCGGGATCTGGCTGATCAGCCTCAACCCCAGCGGTTATTTCAGCCAGGCCTGGATGCACGCCAAGCTGACGTTGGTGGTTCTGCTAATTGGCTATCACCATGTCTGCGGCGCGCAAGTCAAACGCTTCGCGCGTGGCGAGAAGGGTCGCAGCCACGTCTACTATCGCTGGTTCAATGAAATTCCTGTATTGATCTTGCTGGCTATCGTCATTTTGGTTGTGGTCAAACCGTTCTAATCAATAGCTGAATGCGTGGAGTAATGCTCATGTCACTGCCCGCCTTGCTTGAACAGTCCTTGCGTCTGCCCCTCGTGGCCGCACCGATGTTTCTGATCTCCAATCCGCAATTGGTTCTGGCGTGCTGCCGCAATGGAGTGGTCGGGAGTTTTCCGGCACTTAACCAGCGCGAGAGCAGTGGTTTCAAAGCCTGGCTAGAGGAAATCGAAGTCGGGCTGGCAGCGCTTGTGAATCCGGCGCCCTACGCAGTCAACCTGATAGTGCACAACAGCAACCCACGTTTGCAGGCTGATCTGGCCATCTGCATCGAGCATAAAGTACCCATCGTGATCACCAGCCTCGGCGCCGTTAAGGAGCTGGTCGATGCGGTGCATGATTACGGTGGTTTGGTGTTTCATGACGTGACCACTCGCCGCCATGCGGAAAAAGCAGCAGAAGCCGGCGTAGACGGTCTGATCGCCGTCGCGGCTGGCGCCGGGGGGCATGCCGGAACCTGGAGTCCTTTTTCGCTAATTGCCGAGATCCGCCAGTTCTTCGATAAAACCTTGTTGCTGGCGGGCTGTTTAAACCACGGTCACGAGATTCTTGCCGCGCAGTTGCTTGGCGCGGACCTGGCCTACTTCGGTACACGCTTTATCGCAACCCGTGAGAGCCATGCCCCGGAGGCTTACAAAGAGATGCTGCTGACCTCCAAAGCCGCCGATATCGTCCATACCGCTGCGGTCTCCGGCGTGCCTGCCAGCTTCATGCGCAAAAGTCTGGAGAATGCAGGTTTTGACCTCGCGGCTCTGCAAGGCAAGGGTGAAGTCGACTTCGGCTCGAAGCTCAAACCCATCAGCGATGAAGCAAAAGCCTGGAAAACCGTATGGTCCGCTGGGCAAGGCGTTGGTGATATTGACGATATGCCCAGCGTCGACGAACTGATTGCGCGCCTGGATGCTGAATACCGTAAGGCGCAAACACGCTCAGCAGACCTGGCCAGACGCTGGCCGCACTGATTGCCCGCCAGCGGCCGCCTTTTCGGCCATTTTCAGGCTCAGCTGCGTTAGCCATAACTCTGTTTTACCCAGACAAGGAAGCCAAGCATGGCCGAAACCCACTTCAAAATTGTCTTCGAAGGGAAGCTGCGCACTGGCGTCGACATCGAGACCGCCAAACTGAATATGGCTGGCCTGTTCAAACGTGAACTATCAGCTGTCGAAAGACTGTTCAACGGCCAGCCCGTTGCGCTCAAGCGCGGGTTGTCGCAAGAGCAAGCCCTGCACTACCTGAGCGTATTGAATGATGCTGGCGTCGAAGCCCGGATCGAAGCGGATCCCGCTATCAGTTTGAGTCTGGAAGAGATCGACGAGCCCAAACCGTATAGAGCGCCTGAAGCACCATCGCACGGAGCATCGCCTTATGCTCCACCACGGGCTCAGGTGGGGGCCGCATGGCCAGCGTTTGGCGAACTTAAAGTGTTCACCGTTCAAGGCCGGATAGGTCGTTTACGCTATCTGGCCTGGACGCTGGTGCTCATGGTCGCCATCCTTGCCGTTACCGGCCTGTGCGCAGCGGTCCTGACCCGCTCACTGGTGGGCGGTGGATTGCTCATTGCCATCGCAGGGATCGGCTTTTTTATCGTCAGTGTGCAGATCGGCGTGCAGCGGCTGCACGATCTCGGCTGGTCCGGCTGGCTGTTGCTGATCAATCTCGTGCCGTTCGTAGGCAGCCTGTTTCCGATCCTGATGATGGTCATCCCGGGCAATACCGGCGCCAACCAGTACGGAGCCCCGCAACCTCCAAACACCAAGGCGGTAAAAGTCCTGGCCTCTTTGTGGCTCGCGATTATCGCCATCCTGATGATCGGCGCTTTCGTCGGAGGCATCTCCACGTTCGAAAGTGAGGTGCAAACCACCGCCAGCGAGTATGAAAATATCCTGCCTTACGACGATGATAACGACAGCGATACCGCGCAACCCGCCGACAGCCAGCGTCTGTAGACTATAAAGATGAATAACGCGCCCGCTTGAGCCCGACGCACACTGCCGTGGCTCGCGGTCGCTGCCTGGAGAATGTGCATGACCCGTTACGCTCTGATCACTGGTGCCTCCAGCGGCATCGGCCTGGCCATGGCCGAAGCCTTGGCGCGCCGTGGTCGCAGCCTGATTCTGGTGGCCCGTCAACGGGACCTGCTGGAAAGCATTGCCATTGAGTTGAACCAGCGTTTTGGTGTCGAGGTCCTGTTTCGGGGCTGCGACCTGGGGGAGCCGCTACGTCTTTCCGGCTTCTTGCTGGAACTTGAAGAAGGCGAACGACAGATTGATTTGCTGGTGAACTGCGCAGGCATCGGTACCTGCGGACCGTTTCTGGCCCAGGATTGGGGCCAGGAACAAGACTTGATCGAACTGAACATACTGGCGCTCACCCGCCTGTGTCATGCCCTCGGCAATACCATGGCGGTCCAGGGTGGCGGGCAGATACTCAATGTTGCCTCGGTAGCGGCCTTCAAGCCTGGTCCATGGATGAGCAGCTATCACGCCAGCAAGGCCTATGTGCTGCACTTTTCCGAAGGGCTGCGTGAGGAACTGAAAAAAACCGGTGTAAAAATTTCAGTCCTTTGCCCTGGCCCGACCCGCACCGAGTTTTTCCGTAATGCACATTTGGAAGTCGGCAAGCTGGAACACAGTAAAAGGATGATGAGCCCAGAGGAAGTCGCGCTTCATACAGTGCGAGCACTGGCGAAAAATCGCGCAGTGATCATTCCCGGCTGGCGCAATAAGCTGTTGGCGTTTACCCCGCGTCTAGGTCCGCGCTGGCTGACCCGGAAAATATCCGGCGCGATCAACAAGACGTACTGCCCGCGCTAAAGAACTGGGCGTGGCCCCCGCCCCTCAGTACACTCAAGCACTTATCAAAACGGAGAAATGGTTGTGGAGACTCTGTTCACCAAGATCATCAACAGAGAGATACCGGCAAAAATCATCTACGAAGATGATCAGGTGCTGGCCTTTCACGATATTGCCCCGCAAGCGCCGGTGCATTTTCTGGTCATTCCGAAAAAAGCGATCCGCACGCTTAACGACGTGACCGAAGATGACAAAGGGCTGCTCGGTCATGTCCTGTTCACTGCGCAACGTCTGGCCAAAGAACTGGGCTGCGACGACGGCTTCCGGGTGGTCATGAACTGCAATGAGCTAGGCGGACAGACCGTCTATCACATTCACATGCACGTACTGGGTCAGCGTCAGATGCATTGGCCGCCAGGCTGATTCAACGTTTCAACGACTTACGCCCGCTGAGATTGCCGGTGCAAACCCGGCGGGCTGATCCATCTCAAGCCGCGCCCGACTGATTCGGGTAAACTGGCCGCCGTGGATTTATCCGGAGGTGCCCATGGCTACCGAACGTCACTACTCCCCTGTTGACCGTCTTTTATTGCAAGCCGATGCTGCGATGCGCACGCTGCTGCCTTTCAGCGTGCAACCGTATCGACCATCACCCGCCATTGTTCAGTCCGAAACCAAGATGAGCGACGTCGATACCCGGCACGTTGCGGGCCTGATGCGCATCAACCATACCGGCGAGGTCTGCGCGCAAGCGCTGTATCAGGGCCAGGCGCTGACCGCCAAGTTACCGAAAGTGCGGGCAGCTATGGAACACGCTGCCGAAGAAGAGATTGACCATCTGGTCTGGTGCGAACAGCGCATCCGCCAATTGGGTAGCCACACCAGTGTGCTCAACCCACTGTTCTACGGTATTTCCTTCGGGATCGGTGCCGCTGCTGGCATGATCAGTGATCGGGTCAGCCTCGGTTTTGTGGCCGCGACCGAAGATCAAGTTTGCAAGCACCTGAACGATCATTTGCAGCAGCTGCCCGCCGAAGACGAAAAGTCCCGGGCCATTCTCGAGCAAATGCGCATCGATGAAGAACGCCACGCCGAAAGCGCGCTGGATGCTGGCGGATTTCGTTTTCCGGCACCGATCAAATTCGGCATGAGTCTGCTGGCCAAGGTCATGACCCAAAGCACGTATCGGATATAACCGCCGCGCCATGACGGCAGACACAAGAAAGGCGCCTCGATGGGCGCCTTTCTTCTTTGTACTGACGAATCCGGTAAATCTTAAACGTTGACGTTGCGTCCGTAGAAGATTTCCAGCATTTCGTGCTTCACGCGCTCGGTGACCTGATCACGCTGTTCGGTCGACAAGTCGCTGGTCGCATCACCGAACAGGTAGTCATCCAATTCGAAGTTCTTGAGCAGCATCTTGGTGTGGAACAGGTTCTCCTGGTAAACGTTCACGTCGGTCATCTGGTAACCGGCGCGCGTGTCTACAGAGAGGTAATTCTGGATCGAGTTTATCTCGTGATCGATGAAGTGTTTTTTACCTTCAACGTCACGGGTGAAACCACGCACGCGATAGTCGACGGTGACGATGTCGGAATCGAACTGGTGGATCAGGTAGTTGAGCGCCTTAAGCGGTGAAATCACCCCACAGGTCGACACATCGATGTCCACACGGAATGTCGCGATGCCATCGACCGGGTGAATTTCTGGGTAGGTGTGCACCGTGATGTGGCTCTTGTCGAGATGCGCCAGGATGGTCTCTGGCAGCGGCCCCGGGGACTCTTCGATCTGGCTGTCGGTAGGTGTCACCGGCTGCTCGGAGATCAGAATGGTCACACTAGCACCTTGCGGGTCATAATCCTGACGAGCGATGTTCAGGATATTGGCGCCAATGATATCGACAACCTCGGTGAGGATCTGCGTCAGGCGTTCGGCGTCGTACTCGTGATTGATGTACTCGACGTAAGCTTGCTGGTCCTGCGGAGTTTCCGCATAGCAGATGTCATAGATGTTGAAGCTCAAGGTCTTTGTCAGGTTATTGAACCCGTGGAGCTTGAGTTTGCTTTTCACCGTTAATAACTCTCTATATATGTGCGGCCCGGGCCGCGTGATCAAGCATGCCCGTCAGATGAGGCCGGCTCATCTGCGTAGGACGGTTAACACCTCTTCGCGGTGGCGATTTTGGTTGTCCGTTCGGGGGCGACTATAGCCTTGGTACAGCGGGTCGCACCCTGAAAAAGTGGCGCATTATGCCGACGTCGGCGCCTGTCGGCTAGCGGGTATCGCCAAGTGTGCGCCGCTTTTGTGAAAGTTGAGTGTCGTTTCAGCCCAGTTCGATGATTTCATAGTCATGGGTAATTTCCACACCGGCATTACCGAGCATGATAGAGGCCGAACAATACTTCTCGGCAGACAGCTCGATGGCGCGTTTGACCTGAGCCTCTTTCAAGCCTCGGCCCTTGACCAAGAAGTGCAGATGGATCTTGGTGAATACCTTCGGATCTTCGCTCGCGCGTTCGGCTTCCAGAAACGCCTCGCAGCTTTCTACCGGCTGACGGGACTTCTTCAGGATACTGACCACGTCGAAGTTACTGCAACCGCCCAAGCCGAGCAGGAGCATTTCCATAGGACGCACGCCCAGATTGCGACCGCCGCTTTCCGGCGGGCCGTCCATTACCACCACATGACCGCTACCGGATTCACCGAGGAACATGGCTTCGCCAGCCCATTGGATGCGTGCCTTCATCGCCAAGACTCCACTGCTAAAAAAGGGTCGCCAGCTTAGCACAGGGCCACACTGTCACTGGATGCCCGGTTAAATGCCAAATCAAATTAAGTCCGTAGGAAATTTCCCAAAAAACAGCAAACTCTCCTGATAAGCTGCGACAAATCACCCGCACGGCCGATACCTATAAGGATGCCGTGTGGCGCAGTACTTTTTCGGGATACATGCATGGTTGCTATAACCCTTACACCCAAAATAAAAAACCTCGACAACCTTCTCGGGCATTGCCAGAAGCGCCGTTACTTAGCCAAACACACCATCATTTGCGCAGGTGATCGCTCTGAGTCGCTGTTCTTCATCATCAAAGGTTCTGTCACCATCCTGATCGAGAACGACGAGGGTCGGGAGATGATTGTCGCGTACCTGAATGCCGGCGATTTTTTTGGTGAGCTGGGCCTGTTTGACCGGATCGGGCACGAGGTAGAGCGTAGCGCCTGGGTTCGCACCAAAACCGAGTGCGAAGTGGCTGAGATCAGTTACAGCAAATTCCGTGAAGTCACACAGCAAGAACCGGATATCCTCTACGCCATCGGTAGCCAGATGGCTGACCGGTTGCGCAATACCACGCGAAAAGTCGGCGACCTGGCGTTTCTCGACGTCACCGGAAGGGTCGCACGCAGCCTGCTGGATCTGTGTAAGCAACCCGATGCCATGACCCACCCCGACGGGATGCAGATCAAGATTACCCGCCAGGAAATCGGGCGCATTGTCGGATGTTCAAGGGAAATGGTCGGCCGCGTACTTAAGGCACTGCAAGAGCAGAACCTGGTGCATGTCAAAGGCAAAACCATGGTGGTGTTTGGTACGCGCTAAGCAAGCCGGGCAGCTCAAAATCCTGCAAGGATCTTTTGATAGCGCTCGGCTAGCCGGTCCAGCACATCAGCAGCCGGGAAGGCTTCATGCAGGGCAATGTGGCTGTGGGCGCGGACTCGTTGATCCTGCTCGCAGATCTGGTTGAAGCGGTTGACCGCAGCGACCATTTGCTCGCGCTCGTTATCCAGCAGCAGCGCGCCGTGGGCCAATACGACGGGGCGTTGCCCGCCCTGACTCTGCCGCCAACGCTGAGCCGTACCGACCATTTTCCGGCCGTCCAGGTTGACGTTGAAACGCCCGTCACAGAAGGCTCCGTCCACTTCCCCGAGTGAGGCAGCTCCGCCCAACTCGATCAGCACATCACAGATCGGCTGACACAGACGGTTATAGGCATTTTCGATCCGGTCGCGGTCATTGTCACCGCGCGGCTGGGCGTAAACCAATGCGATGTTGACCACCGCCGGTGATTGCGGGACCGGTTCGCCGCCGCTTTCACGCAGCAGTATTGGCCACCCGCTGACCGCCAATGCTTCGGTAGCCTGTTCAAAACCTGCGAGACGGCTCATCCGTCGCGGCATCACCAAGGCCCGATCAAGCGGTCGCCATAACAGCAAACCGTACTCGAACTCGCCGGCACACACAGCGGCGAGCAAATCCTGCTCGGCCTGCAGGCCTGCCTCGACGGATATATCGATGACTTTGTCTAACATGCTGGTTTCTCTGTAGGCGCTGCGTCAGGGCTATCCGCTTAATTACTGATCAATGGCCCACGCTCAGGGAAGAACAAACGTTGCAGTTCAGCCCCTGGGTGTTGCTTGCGCATGAACGCTTCACCCACCAGAAATGAGTAGACCCCGCTGACTTCCATCAGCTCGACATCCGCGCGATTAAAAATGCCGCTTTCGGTGATGACCAAGCGATCACTCGGAATCTGCGGCAGCAGGTCCAGCGTCGTTTCCAGGTTGACGTCAAAGGTGTGCAGGTTACGGTTGTTGATGCCCACCAACGGCGTATCCAGTGTTTTGAGGGCGCGTTCCAACTCAGCGGCATCATGCACTTCGACCAGCACATCGAGGCCCACGCTTTTGGCGACGGCAGCCAGCTCGGCCATCTTCGAATCGTCCAGCGCGGAAACGATCAGCAACACGCAGTCGGCGCCTAATGCGCGGGCTTCGACGATCTGATACGGATCGATCATGAAGTCTTTACGAATCACCGGCAGACTGCAGGCGGCACGCGCCTGTTGCAGGTAAGCATCGGCACCTTGAAAGAAATCAATGTCGGTCAGAACAGACAGACAGGTTGCCCCACCTGCTTGATAACTTTTGGCGATGTCAGCAGGGACAAAGTTTTCCCGGATCACGCCTTTGCTCGGCGATGCTTTTTTGATTTCGGCGATGACCGCAGGGTGCTTGCTCTTGGCCTGCTTGATCAATGCCTTGGCAAAACCGCGTGGCGCGTCGGCCAGTGCCGCTTGGCGCTCGAGCTCGGCAAGACTCACCATGGCACTGCGGGCAGCGACCTCCTCAACCTTGCGGGCGAGAATTTTTTCCAGAACCGTCGGCACACTCATCCTTCATTCTCCTGCTTGAATACCGCGGTAAAGGCACCCAACTCTTCCAGTTTTTCCCGGGCAAGGCCGGTGTGCAGCGCATCGTGGGCCAGTGCAACGCCCTCTTTCAGCGTAGACGCATGATCAGCAGCATAGAGTGCTGCGCCCGCATTGAGCACGATCATTTCGGCCGCTTTCTGCCCGTTTTCGGTCTTGCGTCGCCCCAAGGCATCGCGGATCAACTCCAGCGATGCAGCAGGGCTTTCCACGGCCAGGCCGATCAGGCTCTGGCTTTTTATCCCCACATCTTCCGGCTGTACCCAGTATTCAGTCACTTCGCCATTTTTCAGCTCGGCCACGAAGGTCGGTGCCGCGAGGCTGAACTCGTCCAGACCATCCTGGGAGTGCACCACCAATACGTGCTTGCTTCCGAGACGAAGCAAGACTTCGGCCAACGGCCGGCACAGCGCCTGACTGAACACCCCTACCACCTGATGGCGGACGCCGGCCGGATTCGTAAGCGGGCCAAGCATATTAAACAGGGTGCGCAATCCAAGGTCGCGACGCGGACCAGCGGCGTATTTCATTGCGCCGTGGTGGGACTGGGCAAACATGAAGCCGATGCCCACGCTTTCGATACAGCGGGCAACCTGCACAGGCGTCAGGTTCAAATAGATACCCGCCGCCTCAAGCAGATCGGCGCTGCCACTTTTGCCGGACACAGCCCGATTACCGTGCTTGGCAACCGTGCAACCAGCCGCCGCGACCACAAAGGACGATGCTGTGGAGACGTTAAAAATATTTGCGCCATCGCCGCCCGTGCCAACCACGTCGACCACGCCGTCGAGGGACTTGAGTTCGACTTTGCTGGCCAACTCACGCATGACCGAAACAGCACCGACGATTTCATCAATGCTTTCGCTTTTCATGCGCATGGCCATCATGAAGGCGCCTATCTGCGCTTCTGTGCACTGACCTGTCATGATTTCGCGCATGACGTCGCGCATTTCCTCGGTGCTCAAATCAAGCTGGTTGACGATGCGAGCCAGCGCGCCTTTGATATCCATAGCCATAACCTTGAAAGCCCCTTAACCCTGACGGCTGCCGCCAGTTTGCTTGAGGAAGTTGGCGAACAGCTCATGTCCCTGCTCGGTAAGAATCGACTCAGGGTGAAATTGCACCCCCTCGATATTTAGCGTTTTGTGCCGCAGGCCCATGATTTCATCGACCGAACCGTCTTCAAGCTCAGTCCAGGCGGTCAACTCCAGGCAATCGGGCAGGGTTTCGAGCTTGACGACCAGAGAATGATAACGGGTGACCGTCAACGGATGATTCAAGCCTTCGAATACGCCAAGGTCTTCATGAATCACCGGACTGGTCTTGCCATGCATCACTTGCCGCGCCCGCACTACATCGCCCCCAAATGCCTGACCAATAGACTGATGGCCCAGGCACACGCCCAGAATCGGCAACTTACCGGCGAAGTGCTTGATCACCTCCAGCGATACGCCTGCTTCAGTCGGGGTGCATGGGCCAGGGGAAATCACGATGCGCTCGGGGTTCAGGGCTTCGATCTCGGCAATGCTCAGCTCGTCGTTGCGGATCACTTTGACCTCGGCACCCAACTCACCCAAATATTGCACGACGTTATAAGTAAAGGAGTCGTAGTTATCAATCATCAGCAACATGTATTTAACCTCTTGAAATTACTGACTTTTAAAGCCGCCCTTGGATATTGCTCGCTTGTCGGACGCACACTGTCTGGTCACTGGGATTCATCCAGCTCAGGCACTCTGACAAGTCAATCGAAGGGCATATCGGTACAGGTCCGGCTGGCCGGAAGGGAGAACAGTCAGGCGCGCCAACGCCAACGGCCGAGAGCCTTGATAACGCGCACAAAAAGTTTGCTGAGGATTAACACTGGGGGAGGTCTCATGTATACGTTTGGGCACAGTAGCCTACCCACGCACACGGTGCAATATCGAGCCCTCCCCACGCTGCCATCTCATGCGCTGAACGTGTTACTGGCTGCCTTCGACATCTTCCAGACTGAACGTTTCAGTGTTGTCATTGTAGGAGAAAATTTCTGCGTATCGCCCCCAACTGATCACACTCTCCAGTGTTTCCTCCACAAAGGACCCACTGAGCGAATCTTCCAGTTCCTGCTCGAAGCGTACACGTGGCGCCCAGTGCCCGTGCCGTTCCTGCAATACCTGGCGGATACGTGCGGCCAATGGCACATGTTTGACCAGATGCTCGGCAAAAATGGTTTTTCGCTCCTGGGTGCCGTACTCGGCGAATAACTTGCCAGCCTCTGTGAGCGTGATTTCAGCGCCCTTGAGCTCAGCAAACCCCAGATGCTCCAGCATCTCTGCCACCGGGAACAAATCGTCGACTTCCAGCAATAGCCGTTCTGAAACATTCGGCAAACCGGCATGCCCATGATAGGGCTCGGCCGCCAACGCTTCGATCAGGCCCGCCATCAGGTTGGTGGAGACATCCGGCAGCGGACTGCCCATTTGCAGTTCGGCCTTGCCGGTGCTGGCATCAGCACTGCGCCGGTTGGTCATCAACGCATAAATATCATCAACCATCTTGCGAAAGGTTGGATCCAGCCGATTGCGCGGGTGAACGAACGGCACTTTGATTTCCGCCACGACCCGCCCAGGATTTGACGACAAGACCAGAACACGGTCGCACATCAATACCGCTTCTTCGATGTTGTGAGTCACGATCAAGATGGATTTTATCGGCAGTTGTTTCCCGCTCCACAGATCCAGCAAATCGCTTCGCAGTGTTTCTGCCGTCAATACATCCAGGGCAGAGAAAGGCTCGTCCATCAATAACAAGGTTGGGTTGACCACCAGGCCTCGGGCAAAGCCCACGCGTTGACGCATCCCGCCAGACAATTCGCGCGGATAGGCGTTCTCGAACCCATCAAGACCGATCAGGTCGATTGCATCCAGCGCACGCTTACGTGCTGCTTTGGGCTCTACCTGCAGCGCTTGAAGACCTGCCTCTACGTTTTCAAGTACGGTCAGCCATGGAAACAGCGCAAAGGTTTGAAAAACCATGGCCACACCTTCGGCGGGGCCCGTCAACAAGGAGCCGTTGTATCGAACCTCGCCAGACGAGGGTTGTATCAGGCCGGCGATGATGCGCAGCAGCGTCGACTTGCCCGACCCGGAGCGGCCCAGCATGCCCACAATTTCGCCTTCGCGTAGCGTCAGATCGACACCACTGAGAACCTGTAACTCATCCTTGCCCTTGCCAAAAGCCCGGCTCACATCATTGAGCGAGTAAATTTCGGGGGCGGCGCTAGCCTGCTCGGTATAGGTATTCATAACATCGACTCCTGTTAATTCAGGCGGAGTTTGTTTTCGGCAATGGCGTACATCGGCCGCCATACCAAGCGATTGAAAGCCACGACAAAGAGCGACATCACCACCACGCCGAGCGTGATTTTCGGAAAGTCACCGGCCGCAGTGGTCTGGGCAATGTAGGCGCCCAATCCGTGCGCCACTACCTTGTCTTGTCCCCATGAAACGAATTCGGAAACGATACTGGCATTCCATGCCCCGCCCGAAGCAGTGATCGCCCCGGTTACGTAATACGGGAAAATGCCTGGCAGCATTACCTTGCGCCACCATAACCAGCCGCGGATGCGAAAATTGGCTGCAGCTTCCTTGAAGTCATTCGGGAAGGCACTGGCACCGGCAATTACGTTGAACAGGATGTACCACTGTGTACCCAGCACAATCAGCGGACTCAACCAGATATCGGGGTTTAACTGATAGCGCAAAATGACGATGACAAACACTGGAAACAATAAGTTTGCAGGGAAGGCAGCCAGGAACTGGGCTAACGGCTGGATTTTTTCCGCGAGGCGCGGACGTAAACCAATCATCACGCCAAGTGGCACCCAGATGACTGATGCGACGGCAATGAGCAGAGTGACCCGCAACAGGGTAATCAGACCCAACCCGAGCACATGCCCGACCTCTGCAAGTGTCACCTCGCTGCTAACGTAACCCGCGATCCGGTACAGGATGTACAGCGTGAGCACCGCAATCACTCCCCCCCACACCCAGTCGATAGCCCGTGAAATGGCGGGATCAGGGGGTGTCGCCACGGTTTTCGATCGAGGCAAGCTCAGGCGCATGTGGCCAATGCGGGTCATGGCCCGGGCAAAAGGCCGCAACAGGCGTTGAATAACCCGGGTCCGCTGAATCAGGTTCAGCACCCAGGATTCAGGCGCGCCAGCTTGGGAGGCGGTGTCTTCCATACGGAATTTGTCGGCCCATGCCACCAACGGCCGAAACAGGAACTGGTCATAGAGAAGGATGACCGCAATCATCGCCAGGATGACGTAGCCCACCGCATGCAGGTCGCGTTGTTCGATGGCAACCGCCAGATAGGAGCCTACACCTGGCAGCGTGATGGTCTTGTCGCCCACGGTGATGGCTTCCGAGGCAACCACAAAAAACCAGCCCCCGGACATGCTCATCATCATGTTCCAGACTAGCCCTGGTATGGCAAACGGAACGTCCAGCTTCCAGAATTTTTGCCAACCGGAAAGCTGTAGATTGCTGGACACCTCCACCAAGTCACTAGGCAGCATACGCAGTGACTGATAGAAGCTGAACGTCATGTTCCAGGCCTGGCTGGTGAAGATGGCAAAAATGGCAGCGCATTCAGCGCCCAGTACGCGGCCTGGAAACAGCAACAGGAAAAACGTTACCGTAAACGAGATGTAGCCCAGAACGGGCACCGATTGCAGGATATCCAGCACCGGCACCAACAGCTTCTCTGCCCGCCGACTTTTGGCAGCCAACGTACCGTAAACCAGCGTAAATATCAGGGACGCAACCATCGCTGCAAGCATGCGCAATGTGGTGCGTACCGCATATTCGGGCAGGTTACCCGGATCAAGCGAAATAGCCTCGCTCTGCAAGGTTGAAATCGGTGCCCAGGTCTGTTGTGCGCCAATCGAAAAAAACAGCAAAAAACCGATAACCAACGGCATGGCTACCAGATCCCAACGGTTGGGAAGCAGCCGCTTTGCGGTTACCGGGATGTAATGACGGAATACCTTATTCATGTTCACTGATTCCAGCAGCTATCTGAGCATGGTCCCTGACCACAAGGTCAGTGTCTTCCAGAGCGCAGCATCCGAAACTGCGCAACAGGCAGTCACAGCACACTCTAATGAGGGGAAACGAAACAACTGAGAGAGGCCACGCAAGCGAACGCTACACGGTAGATGCAGGGAAGGTGGCCAAGTCATTCAGTGATTCAGACCGCTGAATAATCCCGCGCACCCATTACATTCCGTTTGGCGTCCCACTGCGTGACCCACCGAGAATGGGCAGGATCCATGGCTGGAGTCTCCTTGCGCGGGTTTAAGATTGGCATTCGGGAGGAATAGCGAAATGGCACCCTAGGGGTGACGCCATCAAGACAAGACTTTTCCGCGGCGGATTATACGCATCAAAATGTTACAATTGCGCACAGCCAACGTAACTTTTGGTGCGTTAACAGCCCTGCTCTACGCAGAGTTTTTTGTTAAGGCATAACCCTACAGTGATTATCTGGTTTCCCGCCGCCGCGCCATCCATACAAAGCTGACGAGGCATGGCAGTCTACCTGGGCGAACAGTGCGTTATCACGCGTGCAAAGCACCATTGGCCAGCTTACGAAGCGAGATTGCTCACGAGCACGAAGACGGTGTGTTTGACACACCGCCCTCACCTCAGGAAAGCGGTTCTTGCTCAGCCAGCGCCACCGCACGGAACATGGCGCGGCGCTTGTTCAGGGTCTCTTCCCATTCCAGCGCGGGCACAGAGTCAGCGACGATACCGCCACCGGCCTGCACGTGCAGCTCACCGTTCTTGATCACTGCGGTACGGATCGCAATCGCGGTGTCCATGTTGCCGTTCCAGGCCAGGTACCCCACTGCGCCACCATAGACACCACGCTTGACCGGTTCCAGCTCGTCAATAATTTCCATGGCGCGGATTTTCGGCGCGCCAGACAAAGTGCCCGCCGGCAGAATCGCACGCAGGGCATCCATCGCCGTCAGGCCGCTTTTCAACTGGCCAGTGACGTTGGAAACAATGTGCATCACGTTAGAGTAACGCTCGATGACCATTTTTTCCGTGAGTTTGACCGAGCCGATTTCAGACACGCGACCGGTGTCGTTGCGCCCCAGATCGATCAACATCAAGTGCTCGGCGACCTCTTTGTGATCGGAAAGCAGGTCTTTTTCCAGCGCCAGATCTTCTTCTTCGTTTGCGCCGCGCGGACGGGTACCGGCAATCGGGCGCACGGTGATCAGGTTGTCTTCGACCCGCACCAATACTTCCGGCGAACTGCCCACGACATGGAAGTCGCCAAAGTTGAAGAAATACATATAAGGCGTCGGGTTGAAACAACGCAGCGCACGGTACAAGTCGATGGGGGCGGCCTTGAAGTCGATCGACATGCGTTGCGACGGAACGACCTGCATCACGTCACCGGCAAGGATGTACTCCTTGATGGTGTCCACTGCGCGCTCGTAATCGTCTTGAGTGAAACTGGAGCGGAATATCGGATCAGGCGCCTGCGGCCGGGTCAGATCAAGACCGCGACGTGGGGTAATCGGCTGACGAAGTTTTCCCATCAGCTCGTCCAGACGCGCCAGGCCACTTTCGTAGGCGCCGGCTTCAGCCGGGTCGACCAGCACGATCGCGTGCATCTTGCCGGCGAGGTTGTCGAACACCACCACCGCATCCGACACCATCAGCAGGATATCCGGCACGCCCAGCGGGTCCGGGTTCGGACATTTACCCAGGCGCTTCTCGACATAACGCACGCAGTCGTAACCGAAGTAACCCACCAGCCCGCCGTTGAAACGCGGTAACCCGGCAATGGTCGGCACGTTGTAGCGCGCCTTGAATTCTTCGACGAACGCCAACGGGTCTTCCGACTCCAGGCGCTCGATCTCGACGCCGTCCCGGGTCACGCTGATCTGCTGTTCGTGAACACGCATCACGGTGCGGCATGGCAGGCCAATGATCGAGTAGCGGCCCCATTTCTCGCCGCCCTGCACCGACTCCAGCAAATAAGAGTTCGGCTGGTCGGCCAGTTTCAGGTAGATCGACAGCGGTGTGTCGAAGTCGGCAAGGGTTTCGTAGGCAAGCGGGATACGGTTGTAACCGGCAGCAGCCAAACGCAGAAATTCTTCGCGGGTCATGATCAGCCTCGTGGCTTGAGGGTAAAACGGTCAGGTATGCAAACGCGCCGGTGGACCGGCCAGAGTCAAGTCAGGCGCGCCAACGCCAGCGGGCCAGGGCCTTGATGACTTTCATCCAGAGCTTGCGGGTGACCACCACGATGGAATCTCTTTGAGGGGGGGATTTGACGTCGGCCAACGTTAGCGCAGCGGCAGAATCTAAGCAACCGGGAAGCAGCATACGCAGGTCATCAATAACCAGCGACGGCGATTCCTCGGCAATCGGCCGGCCATGGTTGTAGCCATAGCTGAGCGCCACACTGGCAACGCCTGCCGCTTTTGCTGCCAGCACATCGTTGCGCGAGTCACCGACAAATAGCGACTGGGATGCCGGAACACCGGCCATTTTCATCACAAAAAACAGCGCAGCCGGATCAGGCTTCTGTTGCGGCAACGTATCGCCGCCGATGATCCAGCGGAAAAACCGTCCCAGCTTCAGCTCATCCAGCAGCGGCGCGACGAAGCGCTCCGGTTTGTTGGTGATAAGGGCCATTTCAACGCCCTGTTTCTGCATCCACTTCAAGGTTTCGCGCACCCCGGGGTACACCTGCGTCAGCGCGTGACTGCCCGCGTATACCTCCATGAAAATCGCCAGGGCCTCTTCGGTCAACGCCTCATCAACGGCGCTGTGATCGATGTCGCTGGCCAAGGCGCGACGCACCAATACGCGCACCCCGTTGCCGACCCAGAGCCGTACAGCCTCGACACCCGCGGGCGGGCGCCCCAGTTTGAGCAGCATTTTATCCACGGCCGCTCCAAGGTCCGGCACCGAATCGATCAATGTGCCATCCAGATCGAACATCACCAGCTTGGGCAAGCGGCCCGGGAACAGCTGCTCAAACCCGCTCATGGGCGAGCCAACGCCAGTTCGGCACGCATTTTCTGGATGACCTCTTGGTAGTCCGGCGCGTTGAAGATAGCGGAGCCCGCGACAAAGGTGTCGGCACCGGCGGCAGCGATCTCACGAATGTTGTTCACATTGACCCCGCCGTCGATCTCCAGACGAATGTCATAGCCGGAGGCTTCTATCAGCGCCCGCGCTTCACGCAGTTTGTTCAGGGTGCCGGGAATGAACTTCTGCCCGCCAAAACCGGGGTTCACGCTCATCAGCAAGATCATGTCGACCTTGTCCATCACATACTCAAGCACGTTCAGCGGCGTGGCCGGGTTGAACACCAGACCGGCCTTGCAGCCGCCTTCACGGATCAACTGCAGTGAGCGGTCGACGTGCTGCGTGGCTTCAGGGTGGAAGGTGATGTACGTGGCGCCAGCGTCGATGAAGTCGCCGATCATGCGGTCAACCGGGCTGACCATCAAATGAACATCGATGGGCGCGGTGATCCCGTACTTGCGCAATGCCGTGCAGACCATCGGGCCGATGGTCAGGTTAGGTACGTAGTGATTGTCCATGACATCGAAGTGAACAATGTCCGCGCCAGCGGCAAGAACATTGTCGACTTCCTGGCCCAGGCGGGCGAAGTCGGCGGAAAGAATTGAAGGAGCAATAACGAAGGGCTGCATGACGCACCTTTGAGCAGAATCTCGGTGGCGCGCATTGTACCTTAGTCGGGCCGGGTGCAACTCTCCACAGATCCGAGCCAGACCCCGATCCCGCAGAACCGGGGTCAGCCTCGGATATTTCCTGCCAGATCGATCAAGCCACTTGAGTTCGCAACTTCTCGCTACGTCCGCGCAACCATTCCAGTACCAGCAACAGCACCACCGAGAACGCGATCAGCATAGTGGCCGCAGCGGCGATGGTCGGGCTGAGGTTTTCGCGAATACCGCTGAACATCTGCCGGGGCAGCGTGGCCTGTTGCGGGCCAGCGAGGAACAAGGTCACGACCACTTCATCGAACGAGGTGGCGAACGCAAACAACGCACCCGATACCACACCTGGCGCGATCAGCGGCAAGGTCACCCGGCGGAACGCAGTCAGTGGGGATGCCCCGAGGCTGGCGGCAGCACGAACCAGATTGTGGTTGAAGCCCTGCAAGGTCGCCGACACCGTGATGATCACGAAGGGCACACCCAACACCGCATGCACCAGAATCAGCGATATGTAACTGTTGCCCAACCCCAGCGGGGCGAAGAACAGGTAGCTGGCGACACCGACAATGACCACCGGAACGACCATTGGCGAAATCACCAGGGCCATGACCAACGCCTTGCCCGGGAAGTTGCCACGCGTCAGGCCAATCGCTGCCAGCGTACCGAAGCCCATTGCCAATACCGTGGCCGCAGGCGCAACGATCATGCTGTTCTTCAGCGAGCGCATCCATTCAGCTGAGGAGAAGAAGTCCTGGTACCAGTGCATGGAAAACCCTTGCAGCGGGTAGACCAGAAAGCTCCCTGAGTTGAACGACAGCGGAATGATCACCAGCACCGGCAGGACCAGAAACAAAAGCACCAGCCCGCAGAGAATACGCAGGGCGTAGTACCAGACCCGCTCAATAGGAGACGTGTAAGGGCTCAGCATGTTGATTCTCCTCAGCTCAGGCGCATGCGGCTGGCGCCGACTAGCCAGTTATAAATCAGGTAAAGCACGATGGTTGCCATCAACAGCAAACCGCCCAAAGCCGTGGCCATGCCCCAGTTGATACTGGTGTTGGTGTAGAAGGCGACGAAGTAGCTGACCATCTGATCGTTCGGGCTGCCGAGCAACGCCGGCGTGATGTAGTAGCCAATCGACAAAATGAACACCAACAGACAACCTGCACCGACACCCGCATAGGTCTGGGGGAAATACACGCGCCAGAAGCTGGCGAATGGATGGCAGCCCAGGGAAATGGCCGCCCGCATGTACGTCGGGGAAATCCCCTTCATCACGCTGTAAATCGGCAGGATCATGAACGGCAGCATGATGTGCACCATCGAGATGTAAACGCCGACCCGGTTGAACACCAGCTCCAGCGGTTTATCAATGATGCCCATCGCCATCAAGGCACTGTTGATCAAGCCACTCGATTGGAGCAATACAATCCACGCGGCAACCCGCACCAGAATCGAGGTCCAGAATGGCAGCAGCACCATAATCATCAGCAGGTTGCTTTGCCGGGAAGGCAGATTCGCCAGCAGGTACGCCAACGGGTAAGCCAGTACCAGGCAGATCGCGGTGATGACCAGACCCATCCAGAACGTGCGGGCGAAAATATCCACGTAAATTGCTTGATCAGGGGTCGCGGGCGCCACTTCACCGAGGTCATCGATGCGATGGTCGACTGCGGCCAGCAAGTAATAAGGAGTAACGCTACTGGTGTTACGGCGGATCGCTTGCCAATAGGCAGGATCGCCCCAGCGCTCATCGACAGCTTCGAGCGCTTCTTTATAAGAAGTCGGTTCAGTCTTGAACGGCAATGCGCGGGCGGTTTTCGTCAGCAGGCTGCGATAACCGGCCAGTTCCATATTCAGGCGCTTGGACAAATCGCCAAGGGTCTGATTCTTGCGGGTTTCAGCCAGGTCCACGCTCAGTGCCTGGTAAGCAGCCTCGGACGGAAGACTCTTGCCGTCCCATTGGGCCACCGCTGCAACCGTACGCGGTAAGGCGCCGACCACTTCAGGGTTACCGACGCTCTTGTAGAGCAGCGCAATAATCGGCACCAGAAATACCAGCAGCAAAAACAGCACCAGAGGAGCGATCAATGCCTGAGCCTTCCAGCGATTGACCCGTTCAGCACGAGCCAGACGCTGTTTCAGGGTGGGGCTGGCGCCTTCTGTAAGGGGCACTGTGATGGCCATAGCGAACTCCGAAAATCTTTGAACGATGGATGCGCCCCTCCTCCCTATCTACAGCAGAAGAGGGAGCGCACCTGGATCTAACTCAACGTAAAACGGTTACTTGGCCGCCCACGCGTTGAAGCGCTGCTCCAGTTGCTCGCCGTTGTCAGCCCAGAAGCTCACGTCGATCTGCACCTGGTCCTTGATGTTTTCCGGGGTGGTCGGCATATCTTTCAGGATGCCTTTGTCCAACAGCGGTACGGCTTGGGTGTTAGCTGGGCCGTAAGCGATGTTTTCCGAGTAGGTCTTCTGCTGTTCTGGCTTGACCGAGAAGGCGATGAATTTCTTCGCTGCTTCGGCGTTTTTCGAGCCTTTTGGGATGGCCCATGCGTCGAAGTCGTAGATGCCGCCGTTCCAGACTACTTTCAGGTTGCTTTCTTTTTGCACAGCGGCAATACGGCCGTTGTAGGCGGAGCTCATCACGACGTCACCGGAGGCCAGGAACTGTGGCGGTTGTGCGCCCGCTTCCCACCACTGAATGCTCGGCTTGAGTTCGTCGAGCTTTTTGAATGCACGGTCTTGACCGCCTTTACCCGCCAGCACTTTGTAAACATCTTTAGGGGCTACGCCGTCAGCCATCAAGGCGAATTCCAAGGTGTACTTGGCGCCTTTACGCAGACCACGCTTGCCCGGGAATTTTTTCACGTCCCAGAAATCAGCCCAGCTGGTTGGGGCGGTTTTCAGTTTGTCGGCGTTGTAGGCCAGCACGGTGGACCACACGAAGAAGCCAACGCCGCAGGTCTGGATAGCGCCTTTGACATAGTCTTCCGACTTGCCAAGCATCGCAGGATCGATCTCTTCGAACATCCCTTCATCGCAACCACGGGACAGCTCGGGCGATTCGACTTCTACCAGGTCCCAAGAGACGCTCTTGGTGTCGACCATGGTTTTGACTTTGGCCATTTCGCCGTTGTACTCACCCGCAACCACCTTACCGTTGCCAGCTTTTTCCCACGGTGCGTAGAACGCTTTTTCCTGAGCTGCCTTGTTGACGCCGCCGAAGGATATAACGGTCAGATCTGCCGCCGCCATGGCGTTTGCCGCGCACATCATGCCGAGCGTAATAGCGGTGAACTTCAAAGATTTAAGCATTTATTGTTCTCTCCACAGTGCAGTGTTGGGTATGCGTGGGGCGATTGATTCGCCTCTGACTGTTAATTAATGCGCTTCCAGCAAGGGATCGAGCGCGCGAACGTGTTCGACCTGCCATCCAATTGGCACAACGTCGCCCACCGTCAACCCCGGATCCAGCTCGGCGATTGGCTGTTTGACGAAGAAGTCTGTTTTTCCTGCAACTTCCAGACGCACACGAACGTGGTCACCCAGATAAATGAATTCAGCGACGCGGCCAGAGAAACGGTTCACACAGCTTTCACTGTGGCCGTTCACACGAACGCGCTCAGGGCGAATCGACAAGGTCACCGGGTCACCGATCTTGCCAACATTGACTGCCAGCGCCTCGACCTTCTCGCCACGGGCCAATGCCACGACACACCGATCACCTGTGCGGCTGACCAGGTTGCCGTTAAGACGGTTGTTTTCGCCGATGAAGTTGGCGACAAACGTGTTTTTCGGTTCTTCGTAGAGCGTGCGCGGAGGCGCAATCTGCTGAATCTCGCCCTGATGGAATACCGCCACCCGGTCAGACATGGTCAGGGCTTCACCCTGGTCATGGGTCACGTACACCACGGTAACGCCGAGGCGTTCGTGCAGGTGCTTGATTTCCATCTGCATGTGCTCACGCAGTTGTTTGTCCAGCGCACCCAAGGGTTCATCCATCAACACCAGCTGTGGTTCGAACACCAGCGCCCGGGCCAAGGCCACACGCTGTTGTTGACCGCCAGAAAGCTGCGCCGGGTAACGATGGGCGAAGGTGTCGAGCTGAACCATGCTCAGCACACGCTTGACCCGCTCGCTGACGTCGGTCTTGTTCAAGCCGCGGACTGTCAGCGGAAACGCCAGGTTTTCCGAGACGGTCATGTGCGGGAACAAGGCGTAGTTCTGGAACACCATGCCGATGTCACGCTTGTGCGGCGGCACGTTGTTGATCGCCCGGCCAGCCAACAGGATTTCGCCAGCGGTTGGCGTTTCGAAACCGGCCAGCATCATCAAGCTGGTGGTCTTGCCAGAACCGGAAGGCCCCAGCAGGGTGAGGAACTCGCCTTTGCGAATTTCCAGGTTGAGGTTTTTGACGATCAGTGCTTCGCCGTCGTAGCTCTTTTGCACACCACGGAAGCTGACCAGAACTTCACTCGCCCCAGCACTTGAATCGACGTCGCTCATTACCCACACCTTTGTTTTGTCTGCCGTGGATTAATCCTAGATCAGACCATTGGCCGCGCAAATCGGGGGGCAAGAGAGATTGCTGTAGGGATTGCCCTACAGTGATGGCGCGATTAGGTATGAGGTGTCGTAACCGGGTCGCGTCGACACCTTTCACGACACGTCAGGGCCTGCAAAATATGAGATTTAACCGTGTCGCTTTCAGACATGCGCCTGATTAGAGCAACTTGTGCTCCATTGCATATTTCACCAGATCGGCCAGCGAAGTGACGTGGAGCTTCTGCATCAGTCGCGCTTTGTGTGTGCTGATGGTTTTGCTGCTCAAGGCCAGTTGCTGGGCAATGTCGTTGACGTTCGCCCCCTGTGCCAGGCGCTCGAACACTGAAAACTCGCGCTCGGACAGTAGCGAGTGAAGCGGACGGTTATCGGTCAGGCCGACTTCAAACACCATGCGATCCGCCAGATCCGGGTCAATGTAACGCCCACCGGCAGCCACCCGCCGAATCGCCGTCAGCAACAACGCCGGATCACTGTCCTTGGTGGCATAGCCGGCAGCGCCGATCTTCAATGCACGGGCGGCCATCTGCGCCTCGTCGTGCATGGACAACACCAGAATCGCCGGCGGGTTGTTCAGGGCACGAATTCTCGGGATCGCTTCCAGGCCATTTACGCCTGGCATGGAAATATCCAGGAGCACCACTTCGCACTCGACATGACGCAAGGTTTCCAGCAGTTGCTCACCGTTGCTGGCCTCGCCCACCACCGCCAGATCCTTCGCCAGCCCGATCAGTTGTTTGATGCCTTCACGGACAATGGTGTGGTCTTCTGCTACCAATACACGAATCACGTTTCACGCTCCTGCCCAGCAGCTTTCAATAATTAATCGGCAAGTGGAATGTACACACGCAAGGTTGTGCCTTCACCGGACTCACTGTCCAGCAGCAATCTGCCACCCAGCATCAACACCCGTTCGCGCATGCCCACCAGACCGAACGAGGTTGGCCTGCCCTGCTCGGGCACAAAACCGCAACCGTCGTCGGCGATGGTCATGCACAGCATGCCGTCATCCAGCGTCAGACTCAGCTCGACGGTATGCGCCTGGGCGTGACGCATCACGTTGGTCAATGCTTCCTGAAGAATCCGAAACAAGCCGATGGCCTTGGCATCGCTGAGCATGGGCAGGTTATCGGGGACCTCTACCAGACACGGAATCTGGGTGCGCGCTTCAAAACGCCGGGCCTGCCATTCGATGGCCGACGCAATGCCGGCATCCAGAATCGGCGGGCGCAGCGCCGTTGCGACATCACGCACCAGTTGAAAGAGCTGCGAGATCAGGCGCTTCATGCTGTTCAGGCGCTCGTGCAGGCCCGGATCAAGGTCGGCGTAAGCCAGCTCACACATCGACGTTTCCAGCTTGAGTACGGTCAGCATCTGCCCCAGTTCGTCATGCACCTCGCGGGCGATGCGGGCTTTCTCTTCTTCACGCACACTTTCCAGGTGCGCTGACAGTTCGCGCAGTTGTTCACGGGAACCGGCCAGCTCCAGTTCTATACGCTTGCTTTCACTGATGTCCCAGACGATCCCGTCCCAGACCACACGATCATCCTCCAGACGCCGGGCGATGGCCTTGATCTCCGCCCAGCGTTCCTCACCATTGCGCGTCAGGATGCGTCCCTGCCATGACCAGTCGCTGTTGCCGTCCAGAGAGCGATCCTGAATGACGTGATAGCCCGCGCGATCATCCGGGTGCACCAGATTGCGCAGTCCCATTTCTTTATGACGCAAGGTTGCGGGCGAATAGCCGACCAGGCTTTCACTGCCTTCACTGATATAGGCGAACTCCGGCGCATCGCCTGCGTTCGCCCGCTCCAGACGGAACACCAGACCCGGCACGTTGGCCGCGATCCCTTGCAGGCGCGCTTCACTTTCTTGCAACGCGGCCAATGCCCTACGCCGATCAGTCACGTCGGTTAGGTAAACCACAAGGTATTCAGCATCGCGAAAGCGCAGAAAACTCAAGGACACATCGGTGGGCAACATACTGCCATTCGCGCAGACACAGTTTGTCTCGAAACTTTGTGGGCTGTCCTCCGCGGAACGGGCGCGCCGCCACAGATTCAACCAGCGGTCCATGTGCAGGCTTGGTTCGAAGTCGATCAGTGGCCGATCCACCACCCCGCCCACGCCATACCCCAGCATGGCCTCGGCGGCGCGGTTGGCATAGCGCACATGACTGTCCCAATTGACCCAGAGAATGCCAACCGTGCTTTGATCGATAGAGAACTGCGTCAGCCGCAACGCCGCCTCACTGGCTTGGCGCAAAGCAATGTCTTCACGCGCAGCCAACAGGCTGTGTTCCAGCTCCTGTTGCTGACGGCGCTGCCAGATCACAATCGCAAAACAGGCCAGTCCCATCACCGCAAACAACAGACTGAGGTTTTGCCAGAAACCCGGTGACTCAGTCAGCCGTGGGTATTTGGGCTGCAACCAACGTGCGTGCAACTGCTCAAGGTCTCTGGCGGGGATCGCGTGCAGCGCGGCACTGACGATGTCGGCCAGCTCTGGCAAGTTTTTTCGCGACGCCACGCGTAACAGCTGCGGCAAGCCGATGTCGCCCACCACCGCCAAATCGGCAAAATCCGGTTCGATGGACAAACGGCTGAGCTGCGCCTCGTCAATCACGGCGTATTTGGCCTGCTGACTCAACAATAACTGCAACGCCTGGCGCTCCAGAGGCACCCCTTGCAGATTGAGGTGCGTGTAAGTCCCGCGCAAATAATCGGCGACTGCACTGGGCATGCGCACGGCAACGCGGACACTGCTGTCAAGTTTCTCCAGATCGACTGCTCCCGCCCCTTGGCGCTCGCCGACCACCAGATTCGGCACGCGCATGTAAGGGTCGGAAAACAACCATAGACGCAAACCAGCAGGCGTTTGTGTCAGCCCCGGCGCCAGATCGACAGCCCCCTCGCCCACGGCCTTCTCCAGCGCGGCCTGATCCGGAAAATTGCGCCAGAGCAGTTCGACCTGCAGGGTATTGGCCAGCGAATTCATCAGGTCGACATTGGCCCCCGACAATTGCTGCAGGCGCCGATCAAACTGTGCATAGGGCGCCTGCAGAACCAGACCCACCCTTAACGGGCCGTGCTGATCAAGCCAGGCGCGCTGCTCCACGCTCAACGTCGCGGCAGAGGATGCTGGCGCTGGCTCGGCCGACGCCACGAACGGCACGCCCACCAAAGGCAGAGCAATCAAGGCCCCCCATGCACAAGCGAGAACCCAACATCGCAGTGATCGAATCATGAGCGTTTCATTCCGTGGCTTCCTGAATTGTGTCCCGCATTGCATTACTACCCTGAGCACGCCTGACAAATGCTGATCAACCCATTAGGCTGCGAGGATTGTTTCTGGCTTGGAATATCCGATGTCCTACACCTTTAGCGCAACGTTTCCCGCCTTATGCCTGTCGCTGATACTACCTTGTGCCTTGCCGGTAATGGCCGCTGATCCAGCGTCGGACAAACCGGCAGCCGAAGCCGTACCTGCAGAACGCCAACTGTTGCTGGACCGCAGCCAGGAGGACACCCTCGCCCTCCAACGCCAACTGCCGCAACAGGAACAACAAGAGTTGCAGGCCGACAGCGGTAGCTTCCTCGCCCTGTGGAAACCCGCCAACGTCGCTCAACCCAAGGGCGCAGTGATCATCATCCCGGGGGCTGGCGAATCGGCGGACTGGCCACAGGCGGTAGGGCCCCTGCGGCGCAAATTTCCCGATGCTGGCTGGGACAGCTTGAGCCTGACCCTGCCAGATACGGCCAACGGTGGCAGCTTGCCACGCATCGAAGAAACCGTGGCTGTCGTAGATCAAACTGCAGCGGACAAGGACGCCAAAACCGGCGAGTCCTCAAAAAAAGCCGACCCCGCGAGCACTGCCGAAGCCGACGCAGCTGACAAAGTGGCGCGCGCAGCTGCCGCTGAAGAGCACGCCAAGGCTGAGGCCGAGCGCATTTTCGCCCGCATTGAAAGCGCCATCGCCTACGCGCAACAGCAAAAAGCCCGCAGCATTGTATTAGTCGGGCATGGCAGCGGCGCCTATTGGGCCGCCCGCTACTTGAGCGAGCGACCGTCGCCAAACATCCAGAAACTGGTCATGGTATCGGCGCAAGAGCCATCCGACACCAAGCCGTCCCTGGATGAACTGGCGACAACGCTGAACGTAAAAACGGCGGACTTCGTCTACAAGGACTTGCCGCAATACCGCCAGGCGGCACTGCAACGCCTGCAAGCGAGCAAACGCACGAAAAACAAAGGCTACACGCAGGTCGCGCTGACGGCATTGCCGGGCAACAACACCGCCGAACAGGAGCAACTGTTCCGGCGCATTCGTGGCTGGCTGGAGGCCAAGTAATGTAAGAACCCCCGCCACGCCTTTCGAGGCTGGGCTGTCGCGCAGCAAACCGGGGGCGCGTCTGACCTGCAGGACCGTCATGCGGCGCTGAGTCCAGCTATTTTGCGACTGCTGCGCAGTCGATTCGCAGACAAGTCAGCGCCTACAGGGTCAACTGTGGGAGTGAATTCATTCACGAAAGCGATCCACCTGACACCTCTGATCAGCGAAAATCCCGCCGCTCGCGAATCAGCATATAGGCTTGATGCAGATCACGGGTTTTCTCGGTGGCTTCGCGCACCTGCAAAAGGCTGGCCCCTGTACCCGCCACTTTATCCGGGTGGTGGCGGCTGAGCAGACGTCGATAAGCGCGCTTGATCTGCGCCGGCTCTGCGTCCGCTGCCACGCCCAGCAACTGCAGCGCCTCTTGATAGTCATCACCGCTACGGGTTAATGGCTTTTTGTGCGGATCGTACTCGCCGGCCAATGCCTGAACGCTTGGCGCTGCCCAGCCCAACCATTTGCCCCACAGCACAATCAACTCAGTTTCGACCCGTGACACCTTGCCGTCGGCCCAGGCCATGCGCCAGCACGCTCGCAGCAACCCTTCGGCGGCATGCGGCTGGGTCTTCATGCGGCCCAGGTGCCCACGCAGGCGGTCGCGCCCTTCCTTGCCGCGATTGAAGGCCAGAATCGCACGACGCTGCGCCGGCTCACTCAGGCCCAGTCGACGCATTTCCACGCGAGCCTGCTGAATATGCCCATCAACCACTCGCCCATCACTCTTGGCCAAACGACCGAGCAGAATGAACAGCAACTCATCGTCACGCGGGACCTTGCGTCCACCCAGTCGCTGACGCAGATGTGCCCAGCTGTGCAACTCCAGACGCCGATCAAGCGCCTGTCCGAGCAACGCCCCCAGCAGCGCGCCCGGAATGCTGGCGATAGCAAAACCGGCGCCAGCGCCAATCAACGTGCCTGGCCACAGCATTTAGCGACTCACCGCAAGCAACTGCTCGACTTCAGCCAAGCGCTCATGGGTACCCACATCGACCCAGCGCCCCGTGAAATGCTCGCCCGTGACCTGCCCTTGCGCCATGGCTTCGCGCAACAACGGCGCCAGCTTGAAGGCACCGGCCACGCAACCGTCGAACAGGCGTGGATGGAGGATGGCCACGCCACTGTAGGTCAGCCGCGGTGCGGTTTGGCTGGCAACCTCATGGCTATCCAGGACATGCCCATCCACCAGCGCAAAATCGCCTGCAGGGTGATGCGCAGGGTTATCGACCAGCACCAGATGCGCCAGCCCGGGGATAGGTCGATGCAAACGGGTGAAATCGTAATCCGTCCAGATATCGCCGTTCACCACCAAAAACGACTCGTCGCCCAGCAGCGGCAGGGCACGGAATATCCCGCCACCGGTTTCCAGCGGCTCGCCTTCGGCGGAATAACGGATGCTCAAACCCAAGCGCTGCCCGTCACCGAGATAATCCACGATCTGCTGACCCAGCCAGGCATGGTTGATCACCACCTCTGTGAATCCCGCTGCGAGCAGCGCCCGCAGGTGATATTCGATCAGGGGCACATCGCCCGCACGCACCAGAGGCTTCGGCGTGTGCAAGGTCAAAGGCCGCATGCGCTCGCCTTTACCTGCGGCGAGAATCATCGCTTTCATGCGCTTACTACCTTCATTTTCATACAACAACTCCAACAGGTTGACGCAGGCTTGCCAGCAACTCAGCCAACTCAGCCAGCTCCGGGCGCCGCGCCAATACGGTATCTATATAGGCGAAGAAACGCGGCACGTCGGCCAGGTAGCGAGGCTTGCCGTCACGGTGGCAAATACGCGCAAAAATACCGATAACTTTCAAATGTCGCTGCACGCCCATCAGATCACTGGCCCGCAGAAAATCTTCAAACTCCGTCTGCACCGGGATGCCCAGCTTGCCGGCTGCTTGCCAATACGTCAGTAACCAGCCGCGCACACGCTCCTCGGGCCAGCTCAAGAATGCATCCTTGAACAGGCAGGTCACGTCATAGGTCACCGGCCCATACACCGCATCCTGAAAATCCAGCACGCCAGGGTTCGGCTCGCTGTGCATCAAGTTGCGCGGCATATAGTCGCGATGCACCAACACGTTGGGTTGCTCCAGCGCGCTGTCGATCAACAGATCGCTGACCCGCTGCCACGCCCCCAGCTGTGCGGGGCTCATCTCGACGCCCAGATGACGACGTACATACCACTCGGGGAAGAGTTCCAGCTCGCGGCGCAACAGCGCGACGTCATAGCTCGGCAACGGTGCGTCCATCGGCAACTGCTGATAGGCCAGCAACGCGTCGAACGCATCGGCGAACAGCGCGTCGGCATTCTCGGTATTGATCACGTCGAGGTAGGTCTTGCGACCCAAGTCGTTGAGCAGGAGAAAGCCTCGTGTCAGGTCTTCGGCATAAATTTTCGGAACATTAATTCCTGATTTAGCCAATAAATGAGCGATATCCACGAAGGGTTTGCAGTTTTCCTGGGGTGGAGGCGCATCCATCACAATAAAAGTTCGACCTTCGCCCTCCCAACGGAAATATCGCCGAAAACTGGCATCACTGCTGGCGGCGGTCAACGTGGCCGGGGGTACAGCGCCCCAGCCTTGAGCTGCGAACAGCGTGTGTAACTGATCATTGAGCCAAACTTTCAGGTGTTGCAGGCGTACATCTTGATCTGGCATTGCTAGGGTCTCCGACGGCGCTAGCCGTCAAGCGGGTCATGCTTTATTATCCGACATCTTTTTCAGCCCATCGAGAGGCGTGCGGCCCCCCGCCGGCAGATGGCACGCAGGAAGCCCGGACTAATAAGATGGCATTGAAATCCCCCGCGTTCCGTAAAAAATTTCCGTTGCTCGTAACCGGCAGTTTGCTGGCGATGCAACCTCTAGCCACTCAATTCGTGGTTGCCGCGGAACAGTATGACTGCTCAGTCTCTGCTTCGGGCACCTGGGATTGCGCGCCGAAAGCCAACGCTGCTCAACTGCCGCCGCGGCCCGTGCATAGCACGGACGCTGTCAGTTCGACCGGCCAAGGCCCTTCGGACAGCGGTTCCCGTGGCGGCGAAAAAGCCACCCCCACACTGGTCACCGAAGCCAAAGGCCGAGGCCTGAAGTCGCGCAGTGCTGACTACAGCCACCTGGATTGGGTTCCGCGGGAGAAACTTACCCCGGCTCAATTGGCCGAAACAGGCCCCTATTGTTCAGGTGCCTACGTCGAGCCGATCCGTCCTGGCATGAATGACAAGACGAAGATGAGCGACGCGCCGATGTTCGTCGGTGCCAAGGCCTCTCGTTATCAACAGGAAGAACAGGTCGCGACCCTGGCCGGTGACGTCGTATTGCGTCAAGGTGGCCTACAGGCCGAGTCTGAAGAAGCCAGCCTTTATCAGACAGAAAACCGTGGCGAACTGAACGGCAATGTCCGTCTTCGCCAGAACGGCGCCTTGATCGTGGGTGACCACGCCGAGATGCAGCTCGATACCGGCGAAGCCAAAGTCGACAACGCCGAATACGTGATGCACAAGTCCAATGTCCGTGGGAGCGCGCTGTACGCCAAGCGTGCCGAGAACGCGATCATTCGACTCAAGGACGGCACTTACACCACCTGCGAACCGAGCAGCAACGCATGGGAAATCAAGGGTAATAACATCACCTTGAACCCGGCCACGGGTTTCGGTACCGCGACCAACGCGACGCTGCGGGTCAAAGACATACCGATTTTCTACACCCCGTACATTTATTTCCCGATCGATGATCGTCGTCAGTCTGGTTTCCTGCCTCCGTCTATCAGCAGCAACAGCAAGACGGGCCTGATGCTGGTTACGCCGTATTACTTCAACCTGGCACCGAACTACGATGCCACGTTGTACCCGCGCTACATGGGTAAACGCGGTTTGTTGATGGAAGGTGAGTTCCGCTACCTGACCAAAACATCCGAGGGCCAAGTAGGCGCCGCGTACCTCAACGATAAAGACAATGATCGCCAACTGCAGACGGACTACAAAGACACGCGCTGGATGATCAACTGGCAGCACAAGGGCGGTCTGGATTCGCGCCTGATGAGTCAGGTCGACTACACCGACATCAGCGATCCGTACTACTTCCAGGATTTGCAGACCGATCAGATTGGTATCAAGAACACTGACTACATCAATCAGCAAGGTTCCCTGACCTGGCGCGGCGATACCTACACCGCACGGTTCAACATGCAGGCCTTCAAGCTGGCGACCGTTGCGGATATCACACCGTACAATCGCCTGCCGCAACTCACCATCAATGGTGCGCTGCCGTATCATCCGGGCGGGTTGAACTTCGCTTACGAGACCGAAGCTGTACGTTTTGACCGGAATCTGGAGACAGGTAATTTTGTCGACCAGGATGGCGGAATCAGTCCACGTCTCGATACCAACGTAGCCGGCCTCGCGCGTGCCAACGGCGATCGCCTGAATCTTGCGCCTGCTGTCAGCTTGCCGCTGAACTGGACGTATGGCTTTATCAAGCCGTCGCTCAAATATGTTTATACCAAGTACGATCTGAGTCTTGATAGCCAAGGTAAAGACTATCTATTGTCGAACGCGAACCTGACATCGCCTACCCAGGAGACGTTCAACAGCTCGCAAGATCGTGCCATACCGATTGCCAGCATCGACAGCGGCCTGTACTTCGACAGGGACACCCAGTGGTTCGGCAAAAATTACCGCCAGACATTGGAACCACGCCTGTTCTACCTCTACGTGCCGGATAAAGACCAGAACGACATCCCGGTTTTCGACACCGCCGAAACCACGTTCAACTATGCATCGCTGTTCCGCGACAATCGTTTCGTGGGCTCCGACCGTATTGGTGACGAGAACAAACTGTCCTTGGGCATCACCAACCGCTGGATTGAAGACAATGGCTTCGAACGCCAACGCTTCAGCATCGGTCAAGCGATGTACTTCAAGGATCGCAAGGTACAACTGCCAGGCATTGATTACCGTACGCGTGCCGATGCTCTGGCCAACGTATCGCCTTATGCACTGGAATACGAATACCGCTTCAACCGCGACTGGCGCGCGACGTCCGATTTCAACTGGGATCCGGACAGCCGCAGCACCCGTTCTGGCAGCGCGATGATGCACTACCAGCCTGAAGACAGCCCAGGCAAGATCATCAACGCCGGTTACCGCTACCGTAATGACCTGGTACGTTATGACCAGAGCACCGGTAAGTGGAACGTTGGTGGTGGCGATTACGGCACCCCAGGCCAACCGGGCTATGTGAAGGATTACTACAAAATCCAGCAACACGACTTCTCGGTGATCTGGCCAATCGTGCCGCAATGGAGCGCGATCAGCCGCTGGCAGTTCGACTACAACCGCAACCGTACCCTCGAAGCCTTTGGTGGCTTTGAATATGACAACTGCTGCTGGAAGCTGCGTCTGATCAACCGTTACTGGGTTAACTATGACGAGTTCAGCCAACAAGCGCCTCAGAACGAAAAAGGCGACCACGGCATTTTCTTACAAGTTGTGTTGAAGGGACTGGGCGGTGTTACTGGCGCCAAAGTTGAATCCTTCCTCGACAAAGGCATTCAGGGTTATCAAGAACGTGAAGACAAAGCTTTCTAACTGTCTGCGCCCGCTCATGTTGGGCGCGCTACTCCTGGGCACCGCAGCGCATGCTGCGGTGCAGCCCCTCGACAAGGTCGTGGCCATCGTCGATAACGACGTGATCATGCAAAGCCAGCTGGACCAGCGGGTCCGTGAGGTACAGCAAACCATTGCCAAACGTGGCTCTGGTGTGCCGCCTGCGAGCGTTCTGGACCAGCAAGTGCTCGAGCGCCTGATCGTGGAGAATATCCAGCTACAAATCGGTGATCGCTCCGGCATCCGGATCACCGATGAAGAGCTGAACCAGGCCATCGGGACCATTGCCCAACGCAACAACATGAGCCTGGATCAATTCCGCGCCGCGTTGGCTCATGACGGCTTGTCCTATAACGACGCTCGCGAACAGGTCCGCCGGGAAATGATCATCAGCCGGGTGCGTCAGCGCCGGGTTCAGGAGCGTATCCAGGTATCGGAACAGGAAGTGAAGAACTTCCTGGCTTCCGATATGGGCAAGATGCAAATGTCCGAGGAATACCACCTCGCCAACATCCTGATCGCCACTCCCGACAGCGCATCTTCGTCGGCGATCCAGGCGGCGGCCAGCGACGCCAAGGATGTTTACGATCAACTCAAGCGCGGCGCTGACTTCGGCCAGATGGCGATTGCCAAGTCCAAAAGCGAAAACGCATTGGACGGCGGTGATATGGGCTGGCGCAAAGCCGCTCAGTTGCCACCACCGTTCGGCGAAATGCTGGGCTCCATGCCGGTTGGCGATGTAACACCGCCAGCACGCACACCCGGTGGTTTCATTATCCTGAAGCTGTTGGAAAAGCGCGGCGGCCAGGGTAAATCGCTGATGCGTGATGAAGTGCACGTACGCCACATCCTGATCAAACCGAGCGAAATCCGCAGCGAAGAAGAAACACATCGTCTGGCCGAGCGCTTGTATGAGCGCATCAAGAATGGCGACGACTTTGGTGAGCTGGCAAAAAGCTTCTCCGAAGACCCGGGCTCTGCACTCAATGGTGGCGACCTGAACTGGGTAGATCCAAACTCCCTGGTTCCTGAGTTCCGCGAAGTCATGGCCAATACTCAAGCCGGCGAATTGTCCAAACCGTTCAAAACGCCTTACGGCTGGCATGTTCTTGAAGTCCTTGGCCGCCGCGCCACCGACAGCACGGATCAAGCCCGTGACCAGCAGGCACTGACGGTGCTGCGCAACCGTAAATACGATGAAGAGCTGCAAACCTGGCTGCGTCAGATTCGCGACGAAGCCTACGTTGAGATCAAGCTCCCAGGCGCTGAGCAGACCGGCCAAGCTGGTCAGGCTGTGCAGTGAAGCCACAGCGCTTTGCTCTGACACCCGGCGAGCCGGCCGGTATAGGTCCCGACCTGTGCCTGCTGCTCGCCTCGCAACCTCAGCCGCACCCCCTGATTGCCATTACCAGCCGTGACCTGCTCCTGGAGCGGGCCGCGTTGCTGGGTGTGGCCGTCAATCTGCTGCCGGTGACCCCCGATGCCTGGCCAGACTTGCCCGCCCCGGCTGGCAGCCTGTACGTCTGGGACACGCCCTTGCAGGCGCCTGTGACCGCAGGCCAACTGGACAAAGCCAATGCTGCCTTTGTGCTGCAGACGCTGACCCGCGCCGGACAGGGCTGCATTGATGGCGACTTTGCCGGGATGATTACCGCACCGGTGCATAAGGGCGTCATCAACGAATCAGGCATCGTCTTTTCAGGCCACACCGAATTCCTCGCCGAGCTGACACACACCGAACAGGTCGTGATGATGCTCGCCACCGGCGACTTGCGCGTAGCACTGGTGACCACTCACCTGCCGCTGCGTGAGGTGGCCGATGCGATCACGCCGGAGCGACTGGAGCGCGTTACGCGTATCCTCCACGCCGATCTGGTCAACAAGTTTGGCATTGCCCAGCCACGCATTCTGGTCTGCGGGCTCAACCCGCATGCCGGCGAAGGCGGACACCTGGGCCGCGAAGAAATCGACATCATTGAACCTACTCTGGAGCGTCTGCGCAGTGAGGGCCTTGATTTGCGCGGCCCACTGCCTGCCGACACTCTGTTTACCCCCAAATATCTGGAGCACTGCGATGCAGTGCTGGCGATGTACCACGACCAGGGCCTTCCCGTACTGAAGTACAAAGGTTTCGGTGCCGCCGTCAACGTGACGCTGGGCTTGCCGATCATCCGCACATCAGTGGATCACGGCACCGCACTGGATCTGGCCGGCAGCGGCAAGATCGACACCGGCAGCCTGAAGGTCGCCTTGGAAACCGCCTACCAGATGGCCGAGACGCATTCATGACCGAGCAATTCCAACACCGGGCGCGCAAGCGTTTCGGGCAAAACTTCCTGCACGACGCGGGTGTGATCGATAAAATTCTGCGTGCGATTCGCGCCCGCCCGGAAGATCGCCTGCTGGAAATCGGCCCGGGCCAAGGCGCCCTGACCGAAGGCCTGCTCAACAGCGGCGCACAACTGGATGTGGTTGAGCTGGACAAGGACCTGATCCCGATCCTCATGCATCAGTTTGGCAACAAGCCCAACTTCCATCTGCATCAGGGCGACGCACTGAAGTTCGACTTCACCAGTCTGAACCCGGCGCCGAACAGCCTGAGAGTCGTTGGCAACCTGCCGTACAACATCTCCACGCCGCTGATCTTCCATCTGCTGCAGAACGCCAATCTGATCCGCGACATGCACTTCATGCTGCAAAAAGAAGTGGTCCAGCGTCTCGCCGCAGGCCCTGGCGGTGGTGATTATGGTCGTCTGTCGATCATGGTTCAGTACCACTGCCGCGTCGAACACCTGTTCAACGTTGGGCCTGGTGCGTTCAATCCGCCACCTAAAGTCGACTCGGCCATTGTGCGTCTGGTGCCACACGACGTCCTGCCGCACCCGGCCAAGGATCATCGCTTACTCGAACGCGTCGTACGTGAAGCCTTCAATCAGCGCCGCAAGACCCTGCGCAATACACTCAAGGCTTTGCTCAGCAGCGAAGAGATTACAGCTGCTGGCGTCGATGGCAGCCTGCGTCCAGAACAACTGGACCTTGCAGCCTTTGTCCGCCTGGCGGACAAACTGAGCGAACAACCCATCGCAGAGTAAAGTGTCCGGGTATCCAGGAGGTAAAAACGCCATTGCGGGCACACAGCCCGCAGAGGGTTGGTTTTTTACCTCCTAAATACCCTAGACTGGATTTCACCGGTATTGTCCGCCTTTCTCCGCTTTTGCTTTCAAGGCCTCTTGCATGTCCGATCCCCGTTATCAGGTCGACGTCAGCGTCGTCACTCGCTTCCTCGTAGAACAGTCGCAACCCGAGCAGAACCGTTTCGCGTTCGCGTACACCGTCACGGTGCACAACAGTGGCGAACTGCCCGCAAAACTGCTCTCCCGGCACTGGGTCATCACCGACGGTGATGGTCATGTCGAGGAAGTTCGGGGGGATGGCGTGGTTGGCCAACAGCCCCTGATCAAGGCCGGGCAAAGCCATACCTACAGCAGCGGCACGGTCATGATGACGAAAGTCGGCAACATGCAAGGCAGTTATCAAATGCTGGCCGAAGACGGCAAACGTTTCGAGGCAGTCATTGCACCCTTTCGCCTGGCGGTGCCCGGAGTCCTGCACTGATGGCGGTGTATGCCGTCGGTGACGTGCAAGGCTGCCTGGAACCCCTGCAATGCCTCCTCGAACATGTCGCCTTCGACCCGAGTAAAGACCGCCTGTGGCTGGTGGGGGATCTGGTCAATCGCGGCCCGCAATCACTCGAAACCCTGCGTTTCCTGTTCGGCATTCGCAACGCGCTGGTCTGCGTGCTGGGCAACCATGATCTGCACTTGCTTGCGGCATCGCGCAATATCGAGCGCCTCAGGAAAAGCGATACCCTGCGCGAAGTGCTTGAGGCACCTGATTGCGCCGACCTGCTTGACTGGCTACGCCAGCAAAAGCTCATGCATTACGACGCCGAACGCAATATCGCCATGGTGCATGCCGGCATCCCACCCCAGTGGACGCTGAAAAAAGCGCTCAAATGCGCCAGCGAAGTCGAAGAAGCACTGCGTGACGACAACCTGCTCGACCCTTTCCTCGATGGCATGTACGGCAACGAACCTGCCAAGTGGGACAAAGACCTGCGCGGCGTGACGCGACTACGGGTGATCACCAACTACTTCACACGCATGCGTTTCTGCACCAGCGACGGCAAGCTCGACCTCAAAGGCAAGGAAGGTGCAGACACCGCCCCGCCCGGTTATGCCCCATGGTTCAGTTACAAGGATCGTAAAACCAGTGACGTGAAGATTATCTTCGGCCATTGGGCGGCCCTTGAAGGCAAGTGCACCGATCCCAACGTGATTGCGCTCGACACGGGCTGTGTCTGGGGCAGCGCCATGACCTTGCTCAACGTTGATAGCGGTGAACTGCACCGTTGCGATTGCGACAACAAGGGCCTGGCACGCGCCAATCCTGCCTCAATTGCGGGTGCCGGGTCACAAACCACCAGCCAGCGTTAGAATCCACTTTCCAGCCAAACCCCAAGGAGCCCAGTCCATGACCGAGTTCAAGCGCATCCCTCCCGCGCAAGCCCATTCGCTGCGCGAACAAGGCGCCGTATTGGTCGACGTACGCGACCCTCAGGCGTTTGACGCCCAACACATCCCTGGCTCGCAGCGCCTGGATAACCACTCCATCGCCGACTTTATCGCCAAGGCCGATCTGGACAAACCCTTGGTGGTCGTCTGCTATCACGGCAACTCCAGCCAAAGCGCAGCAGCCTATCTCGTGGGGCAGGGTTTTTCGGACGTTTACAGCCTGGATGGCGGTTTCGAGTTATGGCGCAACACCTATCCCGACGAAACAGTGCAAAGCACCCCGGAATAATTTTTTTATACCGCCCGATCCCGCGCCCCATGCGGGCTTGGGCCTCGAACTGATAAACGGTCAGACAGACTTATTGCTCATCCCTTCTTTCTCTTTCTGATTCCGAACTATCCTTAGCCGTAGGCCATCCAAATCAGGGGAGAGCCGGTACACCGGCGCGCGGGTCATCGGTAGTAACTTTATGGTGTTCTGGGGGGTAAACAGCAGCTGGATTTCAGCTGTATGCCAGCATCGACATCGACTGACGATCCGCCGCCGGCTCCACGTATCGAGCGAGGTGACGTCATGAGTATTTTTAGCCACTTCCAACAACGCTTTGAATCGACACGCCAGGAAGAGCTCTCGTTACAGGAGTATCTAGATCTCTGCAAAAGTGACCGTAGTGCCTATGCCTCAGCCGCAGAACGTCTTCTGCTGGCTATAGGCGAGCCTGAGTTGCTGGATACCTCGGCCAACTCGCGGTTATCCAGGATTTTCTCCAACAAGGTGATCCGCCGCTACCCGGCGTTCGAAGACTTCCATGGCATGGAAGAATGCATCGATCAGATCGTCTCCTACTTCCGGCATGCCGCGCAGGGCCTTGAGGAGAAGAAACAAATCCTCTATCTGCTCGGCCCCGTGGGTGGCGGTAAATCATCGCTGGCTGAAAAACTCAAACAGCTGATCGAGAAAGTGCCCTTCTACGCCATCAAAGGCTCCCCCGTTTTCGAGTCACCGCTCGGTCTGTTCAATGCGACTGAAGACGGCGCGATTCTCGAGGAAGACTTTGGAATTCCTCGGCGTTACCTGAACACCATCATGTCGCCTTGGGCGACCAAGCGTCTGGCCGAATTCGGGGGCGACATCAGTCAGTTCCGGGTGGTCAAGCTGTACCCGTCCATCCTCAACCAGATCGCCGTGGCGAAAACCGAACCAGGGGACGAGAACAACCAGGACATTTCTGCGCTGGTGGGCAAGGTTGATATCCGCAAACTGGAAGAATTCCCTCAGAACGACGCTGATGCCTATAGCTACTCCGGGGCACTCTGCCGGGCCAACCAGGGCCTGATGGAATTCGTCGAAATGTTCAAGGCGCCGATCAAGGTCTTGCACCCATTACTGACCGCCACTCAGGAAGGTAACTACAACAGCACCGAAGGCCTGGGCTCGATCCCGTTCACTGGCATCCTGCTGGCCCACTCCAACGAATCGGAATGGCACAGCTTCCGCAACAACAAGAACAACGAAGCTTTCATCGACCGAATCTACATCGTCAAAGTGCCGTACTGCTTGCGGGTCAGCGATGAGATCAAAATCTACGACAAGCTGCTTTTCAACAGCTCCCTGGCCAACGCCCATTGCGCGCCGGACACTCTGAAAATGCTGGCGCAGTTCACCGTGCTGTCGCGCCTTAAAGAGCCCGAAAACTCGAACATCTACTCGAAGATGCGGGTGTACGACGGTGAGAACCTCAAAGACACCGACCCAAAAGCCAAGTCCATTCAGGAGTACCGTGACAACGCCGGTGTCGATGAAGGGATGAACGGCCTGTCGACGCGCTTCGCGTTCAAGATTCTGTCGAAAGTCTTCAACTTCGACCCGCATGAAATCGCCGCTAACCCGGTTCACCTGCTGTACGTGCTCGAACAACAGATCGAGCAGGAGCAATTCCCGGCGGAAACCCGCGAACGTTATCTGCGGTTCATCAAAGAGTACCTGGCGCCGCGCTACATCGAGTTCATCGGCAAGGAAATCCAGACTGCCTACCTGGAGTCCTACAGCGAATACGGTCAGAACATTTTCGACCGCTACGTGCTCTACGCAGACTTCTGGATTCAGGATCAGGAATACCGGGATCCGGAAACCGGCGAAATCCTCAATCGTGTCGCGCTGAACGAGGAACTGGAAAAAATCGAAAAACCTGCAGGCATCAGCAATCCAAAGGATTTCCGCAACGAAATCGTCAACTTCGTATTGCGTGCGCGGGCCAACAACAACGGCAAAAATCCAACGTGGCTCAGCTACGAGAAGCTGCGGGTGGTTATCGAGAAGAAAATGTTCTCGAACACCGAGGATCTGCTGCCGGTCATCAGCTTCAACGCCAAAGCTAGCAAAGAGGATCAACAAAAACACAACGACTTCGTCACACGGATGGTCGAACGCGGTTACACCGACAAACAGGTACGACTGCTGTCCGAGTGGTATCTGCGGGTTAGAAAATCACAATAACCCGCTGCCGGTTACACCGGTTGTCGTTAGCCGAGAGCCTGTGTCAGCGTTTTCTGCTACACAGGCTCCAAGAGGTTGTTTTAGAAATCGACAGCGAGGCTCAGGCAGAGCAAGAGTGGCGCACGCCCGTCACATTGTTCTAAACGTCATGCCAGCCCGCCATTTTTCAAGACAGCTTCGAAGGAGCAGTCATGAGTTATGTGATCGACCGACGTCTCAATGGCAAAAACAAGAGCACGGTAAACCGCCAGCGCTTCCTGCGGCGTTACCGTGACCACATCAAAAAAGCCGTCGAAGAGGCGGTCAGCCGCCGATCCATCACCGACATGGAGCACGGTGAACAGATCAGTATTCCCGGTCGCGATATCGACGAACCGGTACTTCATCATGGTCGCGGCGGCAAACAGACCGTCGTTCATCCCGGCAACAAGGAGTTCACCACGGGTGAGCATATCGCCCGCCCACAAGGAGGCGGTGGCGGTAAAGGCGCGGGCAAGGCCAGCAATTCAGGCGAAGGCATGGATGAGTTTGTCTTCCAGATTACTCAGGAAGAGTTTCTGGAGTTCATGTTCGAGGACCTTGAACTGCCCAACCTGGTCAAGCGTAACCTGATGGGCACCGACACCTTCAAAACCGTTCGCGCGGGGATCAGCAACGAGGGCAACCCTTCACGGATAAACATCATCCGTACCTTGCGTTCAGCCCATGCACGGCGGATTGCATTGTCAGGCAGCAGCCGCGCGAAACTGCGTGAAGCCGTTAGTGAACTGGAGCGCATGAAGCGCGAAGAACCCGACAATTTCGGCGATATTCAGGAGCTTGAGAGCGAAATTGAGCGACTCAACGCCCGTATTCGTCGAGTGCCCTACCTGGACACCTTCGACCTCAAGTACAACCTGCTGGTCAAGCAACCCAACCCCAGCTCCAAGGCGGTGATGTTCTGCCTGATGGACGTTTCCGGCTCCATGACCCAAGCAACCAAGGACATAGCCAAGCGTTTCTTTATCCTGCTGTACCTGTTCCTCAAGCGTAACTACGACAAAATTGAAGTCGTGTTCATTCGCCATCACACCAGCGCCCGCGAAGTCGACGAGGAGGAGTTTTTCTACTCCCGGGAAACCGGCGGCACCATCGTTTCCAGCGCGCTGAAACTGATGCAGGAGATCATGGCCGCGCGTTACCCGACCAACGAGTGGAACATTTACGCGGCACAGGCTTCGGACGGTGACAACTGGAACGATGACTCACCGATCTGCCGCGACATCTTGATCAAGCAGATCATGCCCTTCGTGCAGTACTACACTTACGTGGAAATCACCCCGCGCGAGCATCAAGCGCTGTGGTTTGAATACGAGCGTATCAGTGAAGCGTTCTCCGATACGTTTGCCCAGCAGCAGCTGGTCTCTGCCGGTGATATCTATCCGGTATTCCGTGAACTCTTCCAGCGCAGGTTAGTGACATGACCGCTAGAGAGCAGAAGCGCCAACCCCTGTCCACGGGTTCAGAGTGGACATTCGAGCTGATCCAGGCCTACGACCGGGAGATTGGTCGTATCGCCAAGCGTTATGCCCTGGATACCTATCCCAATCAGATCGAGGTAATCACCGCCGAGCAGATGATGGATGCCTACGCGTCTGTCGGCATGCCGCTGGGTTATCACCATTGGTCCTACGGCAAGCACTTCCTCAGCACCGAGAAATCCTACAGCCGTGGCCAGATGGGGCTGGCCTATGAAATCGTCATCAACTCCGATCCTTGCATCGCTTACCTGATGGAAGAGAACACCATCTGCATGCAGGCGCTGGTCGTGGCGCATGCCTGCTATGGGCATAACAGCTTCTTCAAGGGCAATTACCTGTTTCGCACCTGGACGGACGCCAGCTCGATCATCGATTACCTGGTGTTCGCCAAGCAGTACATCATGCAGTGTGAAGAGCGGCATGGTATCGACGCGGTAGAAGACTTGCTCGACTCCTGCCACGCACTGATGAACTACGGCGTTGACCGTTACAAACGCCCTTACCCTATTTCCGCCGAGGAAGAACGCCGTCGGCAGAAAGACCGTGAAGAACACCTGCAGAAGCAGATCAACGATCTGTGGCGGACCATTCCGAAAGGCGCGGACAAGAACAGCGACAAAGACAACGCTCGCTTCCCCTCCGAGCCACAGGAAAACATCCTGTACTTCATCGAGAAACATGCGCCACTGCTGGAGCCCTGGCAGCGGGAAGTGGTGCGGATCGTGCGCAAGATCGCGCAGTACTTCTATCCGCAACGTCAGACCCAGGTGATGAACGAAGGCTGGGCGACCTTTTGGCACTACACCTTGATGAACGATCTCTACGATGAAGGCCTGGTGACCGACGGCTTCATGATGGAGTTCCTGACATCACACACCAGCGTCATCTACCAGCCGGGCTTCGATAGCCCGTATTACAACGGTATCAACCCCTACACCTTGGGGTTCGCCATGTACCGGGATATCCGGCGGATTTGCGAGCACCCCACCGATGAAGACCGCCTCTGGTTCCCGGACATCGCTGGCAGCGATTGGCTGGCCACCATCAAGTTCGCCATGAGCAGCTTCAAGGATGAGAGTTTTATCCTGCAGTACCTGTCGCCCAAGGTGATTCGCGACCTGAAACTGTTCAGCATCATGGACGACGATCAAAAGGACGACCTGCTCGTTCCCGCCATCCATGACGAACCGGGGTACAAAACCATTCGGGAAACACTGGCCGCCCAGTACAACCTGGGCAACCGCGAACCGAACGTGCAGATTTTCAGCATCGACCGCCGCGGTGATCGCTCTCTGACCCTGCGCCATCAACAACACGACCGCAAACCGCTGGGAGACTCCACTGAGGAAGTGCTCAAACACCTGCACCGCTTGTGGGGCTTTGATATTCATCTTGAGACATTGCAGGGCGATCAGATCATGAAAACCCATCATGTCCCACCCAAAGGAGAGCATGCCGACAGTGAATATCCCCGGCTCGACTTGGCCGTCGTCCACCTATAAACGGTTGTAAGTGTTTTCTGTTTTAACCTCCTTGAGTGCGTCGCAAGGGTTATCCTGTCGCGCTTACGGAGGTTTTTTATGCAGATTTATAAAGTGGGCGGCGCAGTACGTGATCGCCTGTTGGGCAAGACCGTCGCCGATACCGACTGGGTCGTGGTGGGCGCAACCGCCGATGAAATGCTCAGCCAGGGTTTCCGCCCGGTCGGTGCGGATTTCCCGGTATTTCTGCACCCGAAAACAGGGGAGGAATATGCCCTTGCCCGAACGGAACGCAAGAGCGGCCCAGGCTATGGCGGGTTCATCTTCCATGCGGATCCCGAGGTCAGTCTCGAAGAAGATTTGATTCGTCGAGACCTCACGATCAATGCCATTGCGGAAGATGCGCAGGGTCGGTTGACTGATCCCTACCACGGCCAAGAAGATCTTAAATCCCGAATTTTACGCCATGTATCACCGGCGTTCGCCGAAGATCCTCTGCGCGTACTGCGTGTCGCCCGCTTCGCCGCACGCTATGCATCGGATGGTTTTACCATCGCGCCAGAGACGATGACGCTGATGCAGCAGCTCAGTGAATCCGGCGAACTGGAGGCTCTGACTCCCGAGCGCAGCTGGAAGGAAATCTCCCGCGCCCTGATGGAAAATCAGCCCCAGGTTTTCATCCAGGTCCTGCGCGAGTGCGGGGCACTGAAGGTGCTATTTCCGGAAGTCGATGCATTGTTCGGCGTACCGCAGCCCGCAGCCCACCATCCAGAAATCGACACGGGCCAGCACGTGCTCAGCGTCCTTGAGCAGGCCGCGATCCATCATCAGCCGCTGAGCGTGCGCTGGGCATGCCTGCTGCATGATTTGGGGAAAGGCCTGACACCGGAAAGCGAATGGCCCCGGCACATCGCTCACGAGCACACAGGCCTGCGCCTGATCAAAGCCGTGAATGCGCGCTTCAAGGTTCCTCGGGATTGTCAGGAGCTGGCAATGCTGGTCGGCCAGTACCACACCCATGGACACCGAGCGCTGGAGCTAAAAGCATCGACGCTGTTTGAGCTGATGCAAAGCTTCGACATTTACCGTCGACCACAACGTTTCGAGGAGTTTATCGCAGGGTGCGAGATGGATGCCCGAGGCCGCCTAGGCTTCGAGCAGCGCGATTACCCTCAGGCCGAGTATCTGCGAGGCGCCGCCAACGCTGCACGAGCCGTGGCTGTGCAGCCGTTGCGCGATCAGGGCTATGAAGGGCCCGAGCTGGGCGAAGCGTTGAAGCAGGAGCGTTTGAAGGCGGTGCAAGCTTACAAGGCAACGTATAGCGCTTGAGACCCGCGATGTCAGGGCCAGACCTGTGTATTACCAGGGATGCGTATTTAACAGGACCTCAGGCGTCAACGGCATCCCGCGCCACTCAAACGCTACTGGCGCCAGCACCTGATCAATCTGCGCGTCCCGCCACAAATCCTTGAAGGTTTTGCTCACACTGGGATGCAGCCGCTCTGGCGCTATCAGCGACAACGGCCAAAGCACGAAGGCATTTTTCAGGATTTCCGCGCGGGGCAGAATCAAGCCATCGAAATTACCGACCTGCTCGCCGTAGAGCAGCACGTCGATATCCAACGGCAAGCCCCGGCGCTCCGGAGCATAGCGACCGTTATCCGCCTCGATGAATTTCAAACGGCGGTCCAGCTCCATCAGCGGCAGGTCGGTATACCCCGTGACCACCAGATTGAAGAATGGCCCGCTTTTGATCCCCACCGGCTGACTTTCGAATACCGGTGAACAGGTCATTTGCTGCAAGAATCCATCAAGCGCTTCAAGCCCTGCGCTCAGGTGCTTTTCGCGCTCGATATTGCTGCCGAGGCCGAGGAATATCTGGGTTAGCGACATCCGCGCTCGATCTCCACGCCCACGCCAGTAGCCGCCGCAACGGCGCCTGGCTTGGTCAGTTTGAGGTGCAGCCAGGGAATCTGGAACTCACTCATCAACACCTCGGCCAGGCGCTCGGCAAACGTTTCGACCAACTGAAATTTGGCGTCTTCGGCAAATGCCTGAATTCGTGCCGAGACGCTAGCGTAGTCGAGCGCCTTGCTCAGATCATCGTCTGCCGCAGCGGGCCGATTGTCCCAGGCAAAACTCAGGTCCAGACGCAGGCACTGGCGAATGCCACGCTCCCAGTCATAGGCGCCGATAACCGTATCGACTTCCAGACCCTCGATAAAAACTCTGTCCAAGCACTTTTCTCCGCTGCACGACAAGGGCGCGATGCGCCGTTAGAATCAGGGCGTCCTCGCCCGGAATAGTTAGCATGTTTTGGTTACTGGCGACCCTCGCCTACCTGCTTGGCTCACTGTCCTTCGCCATTTTGCTTAGCCGCCTCACTGGCAGCCCCGACCCGCGCGCCAGCGGTTCCGGCAATGCTGGCGCAACCAATATGTTGCGTCTGGCGGGCAAAAAACTCGCCGTTCTAACCCTGATCGGCGACGTTTGTAAAAGTCTGCTCCCCGTCCTGGCTGCCAGACTGCTCGACCTTGATCCTCAACAGCAAGCCTGGATAGGCCTCTGTGCAGTCCTGGGGCATTTGTTTCCAGTGTACTTTCGCTTTCGTGGCGGCAAGGGTGTTGCCACAGCGGCAGGCATGCTGCTGGGCCTGTTCCCACCCGCCGCAGCGCTGGCTGTCTGCGCCTGGCTGCTGGTGTTCTACCTGACCCGCACCAGCTCACTCGCGGCGTTGATCGCCACCCCGCTGACCCTGCCATTACTGGCGTGGCAGGAGCCTCAAGCACTACTGCCGATGAGCATCCTCACCTTATTGATCGTGTGGCGCCATCGCAGCAATTTACGCGACCTGTTTGCCGGGCGCGAACGGCATTTTTGAATCACGGCCATGAGCCAGACTCAGGTTGACGCCGTTACAGCCCCGACAACTGCTCCATCGGCCAGCGGGCCTGCACACTGATGCTCAAATCCTCTTTCTGCCCCGCCAAAAGACGCTGACAACCGGCAAACGCAATCATCGCGCCGTTGTCGGTGCAGAACTCGGGCCGCGCATAAAAAACATTGCCATGCAGTTCGCCGAGCATTTTTTCCAGCGACAGGCGCAACGCTGTATTGGCACTGACGCCGCCAGCGATGACCAGACGCTTGAGGCCGGTCTGCTTGAGGGCGCGCTTGCACTTGATGGTCAAAGTCTCTACCACCGCATGCTGGAAGGCCAGAGAGATGTCGCAACGGGTTTGCTCACCGTCGTCTCCAGCGCTTTGGCACTGATGCCAGGTGTTCAAGGCGAAGGTTTTAAGGCCGCTGAAGCTGAACTCCAGGCCTGGCCGGTCGGTCATTGGCCGCGGAAAGACGAAACGCCCTGCCACGCCCCGGCTCGCGAGTCGCGCGATCTCAGGGCCGCCCGGATAATGCAGGCCCATCATCTTCGCAGTTTTGTCGAACGCCTCACCGGCGGCATCATCCAGCGTCTCGCCCAGCACTTGATAAAGACCGATGCCATCGACCCGAACCAGCTGCGTGTGGCCGCCGGAAACCAACAAAGCGACGAACGGGAACTCTGGCGGCTGCTCTTCGAGCATTGGCGCCAGGAGATGCCCTTCCATGTGATGCACGCCCAAGGCTGGAATGCCCCAGGCAAAGGCCAGCGCCTGAGCGCAGGAAGCGCCCACCAGCAACGCCCCGACCAAACCCGGACCCGCGGTGTACGCAATGGCGTCGATTTCGGTGGCGACACAGTCCGCTTCAGCCAGCACCTGGCGGATCAGCGGCAGCATACGCTTGACGTGGTCACGCGAAGCCAGCTCAGGTACAACCCCGCCGTACGCGCGATGCAGGTCGATCTGGCTGAACAATGCGTCGGCCAGCAGGCCGCGTTCACTGTCATAAAGTGCGACACCGGTTTCGTCGCAGGAGGTTTCTAATCCCAGTACTAGCATGGGTTTGCGCCTTATTCGAAGGCGCGCATAATAGTCGCCACTCCAGCCCCCGACTAGCGGTTTTCGATCAGAGGCTTTGCATTCCTCTCAATGAGGGGTTAACATCCGCAACCCTTAAAAACCGACGAACTTATGTGCAGTTTTTGCACGAGTCGTTGACCCCGGTAATGAATGAAGGTAGCTCTGGATGCCAGCCGTCAAAGTTAAAGAGAACGAACCCTTCGACGTAGCTCTGCGTCGTTTCAAGCGCTCCTGCGAAAAAGCCGGTGTTCTGGCTGAAGTTCGTAGCCGCGAATTTTACGAGAAGCCGACTTCGGAGCGTAAACGCAAAGCAGCAGCTGCTGTTAAGCGTCACGCGAAGAAAGTACAGCGCGAACAGCGCCGTGCCGTCCGTCTGTATTAATTTACAGACGTCCGTCGCAAGTTTCTGCCACGCCCGGCCTCAAAGCCGGGCTGCCGGCAGTTGCACATCAAGCCTCAAGATTCATTGACAGAGGCTGTCTAAGCCGCAGGTGCACGTCAACTGCGTCTCAGACAAATCCCGTCAAGGCACGTCTAGTCTGATTCAGGCTGCGTTGATCGCGTCTACACTGACGAACGAATCAAGGCACACGACGAGCACGCCTCGCTGATCTTCGAAAGAAGCTCAATCAAGGCAGCGTCTCCCCATGTCAGTTTAGTGAACACAATGGTCCGCAAAGGCCAATTGTAGTTACGTTTTAGTTTCGCCACGATTTTGCTGGCGGGCCGCCTGATGATGAGAACGCCATGGCCGGGCTAATTCCCCAGAGCTTTATTGACGACCTTCTGAACCGCACCGACATCGTCGATGTTGTCAGTTCACGTCTGCAATTGAAGAAAACCGGGAAGAATTACAGCGCCTGCTGCCCATTCCACAAAGAAAAAACCCCTTCGTTCAGCGTCAGCCCGGACAAACAGTTCTATTACTGCTTTGGTTGCGGCGCGGGCGGCAATGCCCTCGGTTTCATCATGGACCACGACAACCTGGATTTTCCCCAGGCCGTCGAGGAACTGGCCAAAGCCGCCGGCATGGAAGTCCCGCACGAACAGGGTGTCAAAGGTCAAAAGCCACGCCAGCCGACCGACTCACCGCTGTATCCGCTCCTGACGGCAGCCGCCGAGTTTTATCGTCAAGCCCTTAAAAGCCATCCGACGCGCAAATCCGCAGTGGACTACCTGAAAGGCCGCGGCCTGTCCGGCGAGATCGCGCGCGATTTCGGCCTGGGATTTGCTCCACCCGGCTGGGACAACCTGTACAAGCATTTGAGCAGTGACACACTGCAGCAGAAGGCCATGATCGACGCTGGCCTGCTGATTGAAAATGCCGAGACCGGCAAGCGCTATGACCGTTTCCGCGACCGCGTAATGTTCCCGATCCGCGACAGTCGTGGCCGGGTCATTGCGTTTGGCGGTCGAGTCTTGGGTGACGACAAACCCAAATACCTGAACTCACCGGAAACACCGGTATTTCACAAGGGACAGGAACTCTACGGCCTGTTCGAAGCGCGCAAGTACAACCGCAACCTCGATGAAATCATCGTGGTTGAAGGCTACATGGACGTCATCGCCCTCGCCCAACAAGGCTTGCGCAATGCCGTCGCCACGCTGGGAACGGCGACCAGCGAAGAGCACCTTAAGCGACTCTTCAGGGTAGTGCCCAACGTGCTGTTCTGCTTCGACGGTGACCAGGCAGGCCGCAATGCCGCCTGGCGCGCACTGGAAGCGGCACTGTCGAGCCTTCAGGATGGACGTCGCGCGCGCTTCCTGTTCCTGCCTGAAGGCGAAGACCCGGATACGCTGGTCCGCTCGGAAGGAACTGACGCATTCAAGGCGCGGATCAACCAGCATGCGCAGCCGCTGGCCGATTATTTCTTTGAGCAACTGACTAAAGAAGCCGACCCGCGCTCGCTGGAGGGAAAGGCCCACATGGCGACCCTGGCCGCACCGCTGATCGACAAGGTACCGGGCGCCAATTTACGTACGCTCATGCGTCAGCGCTTGAGTGAAATTACCGGCCTCAACAGTGAAGCCGTTCATCAGTTGGTGCAGAGCGCACCCGCAGAAGCGCCACCCAGTTATGACCCGAACATAGATTACGACGCCATTCCCGACTACGCTGATTATCAGCCTCACAATGCCTACGAAGCACAGCCGGAATGGACGCCAAAGAAAGCCGGCGGTCAAAAGAAGTGGGATAAAAAGCCCTGGGACAAGAAAGGCAAACGGCCTGACTTCGAGCCTCGCGGCCCACGCACACCTGCGACGGTGGAACCACCGACACTGACCGCGCTCAGAACACTTCTGCACCACCCGCAACTGGCAGCGAAAGTCGAAGATGCCAGCCAACTGGCCGCAGAAGACCATATTTACGCGCAGCTACTGGTTTCTCTGCTTGAAGCACTGCAGAAAAACCCCACATTGCGTTCACTTCAACTGATTGCGCGCTGGCATGGCACCGAACAAGGCCGATTGTTACGCGCATTAGCAGAGAAAGAATGGCTGATTGAGGCCGACAACCTTGAACAACAGTTTTTCGACACTATAACTAGCTTATCCGCCCGCCAACGCGAGCGTAGCCTGGAACATCTGATCAGGAAAGAACGTCAAACAGGGTTGAGTGCGGAAGAGAAAGTCCAGCTGCTCAACCTGTTAAAACGCAAAGTTCCTGCACAAACCCCGACCTCAACTGGCGCGTGAGGTCATAGCTCGGGTATAATCCTCGGCTTGTTTTTTGCCCGCCAAGACCTTCAGTGGATAGGGTGTTATGTCCGGAAAAGCGCAACAGCAGTCTCGTATCAAAGAGTTGATCACCCTGGGTCGTGAGCAGAAGTATCTGACTTACGCAGAGGTCAACGACCACCTGCCGGAGGATATTTCAGATCCGGAACAGGTGGAAGACATCATCCGCATGATTAATGACATGGGGATTCCCGTACACGAGAGCGCGCCGGATGCGGACGCCCTTATGTTGGCCGACGCCGATACCGACGAGGCAGCCGCTGAAGAAGCGGCCGCAGCGTTGGCAGCGGTCGAGACCGACATCGGTCGCACGACTGACCCAGTGCGCATGTACATGCGCGAAATGGGTACCGTTGAGCTTCTGACCCGTGAAGGCGAAATTGAAATCGCCAAACGTATCGAAGAGGGCATCCGTGAGGTGATGGGCGCAATCGCGCACTTCCCTGGCACGGTTGACCATATTCTCTCCGAATACACACGAGTCACGACCGAAGGTGGGCGTCTTTCCGATGTTCTGAGCGGTTACATCGACCCGGATGACGGCATTGCGCCGCCAGCCGAAGTGCCGCCGCCTGTCGACCCGAAAACAGCGAAAGCTGCCGAAGGTGATGACGAAGAGGAAGAGAAGGACGAAACCGCAACCGACGACGAAGAAGAAGTCGAAAGCGGTCCGGATCCTATCGTTGCTCAGCAGCGCTTCGGTGCAGTTTCCGATCAAATGGAAATTGCCCGCAAGGCATTGAAAAAGCACGGCCGTGGCAGCAAGCAGGCAACCGCCGAGCTGATTGCACTGGCACTGCTGTTCATGCCGATCAAACTGGTTCCTAAACAGTTTGAAGGCCTGGTCGAGCGGGTTCGTAGTGCACTTGATCGCTTGCGCGCTCAGGAACGCGCCATCATGCAGCTGTGTGTACGTGATGCACGTATGCCACGCGCCGATTTCCTTCGCCTGTTCCCTGGCCATGAAGTCGACGAGAGCTGGACCGATGCGCTGGCTAAAGGCAAAGGCAAATATGCGGAAGCCATTGGTCGCCTGCAACCGGATATCCAGCGTTGCCAGCAAAAGCTGATCGCACTCGAAACCGAAACAGGTTTGAAGATTTCCGAGATCAAGGACATCAACCGTCGCATGTCGATCGGTGAGGCCAAAGCCCGCCGCGCGAAGAAAGAGATGGTTGAAGCCAACTTGCGTCTGGTGATCTCCATCGCCAAGAAGTACACCAACCGTGGCCTGCAGTTCCTCGATCTGATCCAGGAAGGCAACATCGGCTTGATGAAAGCGGTGGACAAGTTCGAATATCGTCGTGGTTACAAATTCTCGACTTATGCCACCTGGTGGATCCGTCAAGCGATTACCCGCTCGATTGCCGACCAGGCACGCACCATCCGTATTCCGGTGCACATGATCGAGACGATCAACAAACTCAACCGTATTTCCCGGCAGATGCTGCAGGAAATGGGTCGCGAACCGACCCCGGAAGAGCTGGGCGAACGCATGGAAATGCCTGAGGACAAAATCCGCAAGGTATTGAAGATCGCTAAAGAGCCGATCTCCATGGAAACCCCGATCGGTGACGACGAAGATTCGCACTTGGGTGACTTCATCGAAGACTCGACTATGCAGTCGCCAATCGATGTCGCCACGGTCGAAAGCCTCAAGGAAGCGACGCGCGAAGTGCTCTCGGGCTTGACCGCTCGCGAAGCCAAGGTTCTGCGCATGCGCTTCGGCATCGACATGAATACTGACCATACGCTGGAAGAGGTCGGTAAGCAGTTTGACGTAACCCGCGAGCGGATTCGTCAGATCGAAGCCAAGGCGCTACGCAAGTTGCGTCACCCGACGAGAAGCGAACACCTGCGTTCGTTCCTCGACGAGTAATACGTAGACCCGATACAACAAAACCCCCGGCCTTGCTGGGGGTTTTGCATTGTGCAGAATTAAGTTTGCCCACCTCCTGCGGCGCCCGGCTACACTCGGATTACACCCTTTTGCCTAATTGAGGCTGCCATGCCACGACTGTCGGCCATTATTTTCTTTTACATGATCGGCGTAACAGCAACGGCCAATGCCTTGACCCTTTCGGATGAAGAACATACCTGGCTTAGTTCGCACAAAGAACTTCGCCTGGGCGTTGATGCCACATGGCCACCTTTTGAATTTCGCGATGAAAACGGGCGTTATCAAGGGCTTGCGGCGGACTACGTCGCACTCATAGAGCAGCGGCTCGCCGTCTCATTGCAACCGATCAAGCCGGTCGGGTGGAATGAAGTATTAAACAAAGCCAAACGAGGTGAAATAGATTTACTGCCAGGAATAATGTCCACACCGGAGCGCCAGAACTATCTATCGTTTACCCGCCCTTACCTGGATTTCCCGATTGTTATTCTTGCCCATGAAGGCAGCGTACACCCGCACAACCTGCAAGAGCTTTATGGCCTTAAAGTTGCCGTCGTCGATAACTATGCGCCTCACGAACTCCTGCGCACCCATCATCCCGATCTAAACCTGGTCGCGCTGCCCGACGTCGGCTCAGCCCTGCAGGCCTTGGCCGCGGACCAGGTAGATGCCGTCGTGAGCGATCTGGCGTCCAGCGTCTGGAGCATGCGTCAACTCAAGCTTGGGGGTATCTACGTAAGCGGTGAGACACCGTATCGCTATCAACTGGCGATGGCCGTTCCGCATGATCAACCCCTGTTGGCCGGTATCCTGGATAAAGCTCTGGCCGACCTGAGTCCATCAGAAATCAGCAGCATTCAGGAGCGTTGGGTGGGCAGCGTGCTTGATCACCCCAGGTTCTGGCAGAACTTCCTGCGCTACGGGCTTCCCGGGCTGTTGTTGCTGTCAACCGTGCTCATCGTGGTCATTCGCATCAATCGCAGACTGAGCTCGGAAATATCGCGGCGAGTGAATCTGGAACAAGAGCTACGCAGTAGCGAATACCACTATCGCGGGCTGGTCGAGAGCCTCTCGGCCGTCGCCTGGGAAGCAAGCATGAGCGATTACACCTACAGCTATGTCTCCCCCCACGCGGAAGAACTGCTCGGCTACCCACTGGCCGATTGGCTCAAGCCCGGGTTCTGGCGGAGCATCGTGCACCCGGCAGACATCGAAGAGGCCGAGCGGTTTTGCAATCAGGAGACCTGTTTACGCAGGGACCACAACCTCGACTATCGCGTCATCAGAGCCGACGGCAAGACCCTCTGGGTACGGAATATTGTCAGCTTGATCGAGCATGGCCACGAACCCGTAATGCGCGGCCTGATGATCGACATCAGCGAAACCAAGCAAACCGAAACCGCTCTACGCCTCTCTGAAGAGAAGTTCGCCTCGGTGTTCAGGCAATGCCCGGACATCCTGGTGATCGCCCGCCTGTCCGACGGCTGCCTGCTCGAGGCCAACAAAGCGTTTGAAGAACAAGTCGGTATCACTGCCGGGGAGGTCATCGGCAAAACTGCAACCCAGCTCAATATCTGGGGCGTGCCCGGCATTGGTCCAAGCCTGCTGATGCGCCTGCAGGGCGGCAGTATCCGCAATCTGGAAATGCCCTTTCGCCGCCTGGACGGACGTCTGTTCACCGGTCTGATATCCGCCGAGCCATTTGACCTCGACTCGACACCGGCTCTCGTGGTCGTAGTACGCGACATCAGTCCACTCAAAGAAGCGCAACAACAACTGCAAATATCCGAGGAGAAATTCGCCAAAGCTTTCCACTCTTCGCCCGATGGCTTGCTCATCACCCGCCAAAGCGATGGCCTGCTGATTGAAGTCAATGAAGGCTTCAGCCGGATCACCGGCTACAACAGCGCACTGTCTTTGGATCGCTCGACCCTTGATCTGGGGATTTGGGTCGATCTGAACGAGCGCGCTCAAATGATCGAACAGCTCAATCGCGACGGTTTCGTTCGCGATTTCAGCAGCCATATTCGCCGTAGGGATGGTCAGGTCAGGCTGTGTGAAGTGTCCGCGAGGCCATTGCCGATCGGCGGTGAAGACTGCCTTCTGACTATCGCCCGCGACATCACCGAACGCCATCAAATGCAGGAGAAACTGCAACTCGCCGCCACCGTATTCGAGAGCACGGCCGAGGGCGTATTGATCACCGACATCCAACAGAACATCAGCGCCGTAAACCGCGCGTTCACTGAAATCACCGGTTACAGCGAAGAGGAGGCCATCGGCCAGACCCCACGCCTGCTCGCGTCAGGCCAGCATGACAGCGCCTTCTATGCCGCCATGTGGTACCAGCTGACGGACGAAGGGCATTGGCAGGGTGAAATCAGCAATCGGCGCAAGAACGGCGAGCTTTATCCAAGCTGGCTGACGATTAGCGCAGTGCGTAACCCCGAGCAGATCATCACCCATTTTGTCGCGGTGTTCGCCGATATTTCCAGCCTCAAACATGCACAGGCACGCCTCGATTATCAGGCTCACCACGACCCCCTGACCGGCCTGCCAAACCGCACGTTGTTCGAGAGTCGCCTGCAAGCAGCGCTCAGCCATAGCGAGGAAGTCTGTGGCCAGGGCGCGGTGCTTTTCCTCGACCTGGACCGCTTCAAACACATCAACGACAGCCTTGGGCACCCGGTGGGTGATCTGCTGCTCAAAGGCATCGCGTTGCGCCTCAAAGAGCAACTGCGCGACGTGGACACCGTCGCACGCCTGGGAGGCGATGAGTTCATCATCCTGCTGCCCGGCCTCCTGCATCCCGGCGACGCCGAAACCGTCGCGAACAAACTACTGGCGTGCTTCGGCGCGCCGTTCCAGGCAGGCGAACACGAGTTTTTTATCAGCGCGAGCATCGGCACCAGCCTCTTCCCAGCAGACGGCAGCGATGTCGCCACACTGGTCAAGAATGCCGACGCCGCGATGTACCGCTCCAAAGCCAAAGGGCGCAACCGGGTCGAAAGTTATACCCGCGACCTCACCGCACAAGCCAGCGAGCGAATTGCGCTGGAACATGAGCTCAGGCGCGCCATGGAGCGCAACGAACTGAGCCTTAGCTATCAGCCGAAACTGTGCCTGCTATCAAAGCGGCTGGTGGGCGCTGAAGCCCTGATTCGCTGGCGTCATCCAACACTTGGCGACGTGCCCCCGGAGCACTTTATCCCCCTTGCCGAAGAAAACGGCATGATCTTGCAGATCGGCGACTGGGTTCTGGAAAGCGCCTGCCGCCAGATGTGTGAGTGGAACAAAAGCTACAAACCGTTCGGACCGCTCTCGGTTAACCTGGCCGGCATGCAGCTGCGCCAACCCAACCTGCTGCAACGCATCGAGCAACTGCTCAAAGAGTTCGATCTCCAGCCCGGCTGCCTGCAACTGGAAATCACCGAAAACTTCATCATGAGCCAAGCCGAAGACGCACTCGCCGTGCTGCACAAACTGAAAAAGCTCGGCGTCCAGCTCGCCATCGACGACTTTGGCACCGGCTACTCATCCCTCAGCTACCTCAAACGCCTGCCACTGGACATCCTGAAGATCGACCAATCATTCGTCCGCGGCCTACCCGACGACCCTCACGACGCCGCCATCGTCCGCGCCATCATCGCCCTGGGACGCAGCATGCAACTGACCGTCATCGCCGAAGGCGTAGAAACCCTGGAGCAGCAGGAATTCCTTGCACAGGAAGGCTGCGAACAAATCCAGGGCTTCATCGTCAGCCTGCCCCTGCGCGCCGAAGAATTCTGTACGAGGTTTCTTCTTATGAACGTTTCGGATTTTTCGGATAGCACAGCAGGGAAACCATCGTTATAATCCGCGACCTACTGAGGGCCTATAGCTCAGTTGGTTAGAGCAGGGGACTCATAATCCCTTGGTCGTAGGTTCGAGTCCTACTGGGCCCACCATACAAAAAGCCGCGCATTGCGCGGCTTTTGTGTTTTTGGACACCATTGGGCTTGGCCCAGGATCGATCCCTGCCACGCCTCATTGCAGGCCTTTCTACTTGGGGTCGAAATGTGATGTCTTGCTGGCCTCCAGGCCTGACCAAAGTTCGTCGATGCCTTTGAAGCCCCAATCTTCAACTTTCTCGCGACTGATAATTCTGTACTCCACCGCCCGCTTGGCCAGATCCACTATGGTTTGCTCAATGGGCATTCTGGATCGAGCCGAAAAGAACACCTTCACTTTCGGCGTCAGCAGCGACTTGTCATGCTGCTCAATGACCACACCGATGCGTCCGCTTTCCAGGCGAACCAAGGTGCCGACCGGATAGATGCCGATGCATTTGACAAATGCCTGGAATATTTTCTTGTCGAAATGGCCGCTCCATTCGGCCATTTTTCGAATTGAGTCCGCAGGGCACCAGCCTTTTTTATACGGGCGATCAGACGTTATCGCGTCATAGACATCACAGACGGCTCCCATCCGGGCAAACAGACTGATCTGTTCACCCTCTAGCCGATGCGGGTAACCGCTACCATCGTATTTTTCATGATGGTGAAGACACACATCCAGTACTAGAGAACTGAAGTGTCGACTCCCCTGCAACATCTCCGTGCCCGCCTCGGGGTGGCCGCGCATGGTATCGAACTCGGTATCACTGAGTTTGCCTGGCTTATTGAGAATGCCAGTAGGGATGGCCAACTTGCCCACGTCATGCAGCAAACCCGCCATGCCCGCTTCCTTGACCTGGTCAACCGAAAAACCCAGCTGGCGGGCTAAAGCGATCATCAACCCACAGACAGCGACCGAATGCATGTACGTGTATTCGTCGGACTGTTTCAAGCGCGCCACACTGATCAGCGCATGAGAATTACGCAGTAACGAGTTGGATATGTCCTCAACCAGTCCGCCTATGCCTTCCAGCTCGACAGCACGGCCCATGCGCAAATCACTGAACATCTCGACAACGGCTGCCTTGGAGCGAGAACACAGCTTCAGCGCCTGTGATATTTCCTCCTGCATGGAGACTTGAGGCAGCGTAAAGCCATCTGTTACCTGCGCAGGCGTTTGAGTCGCTGTATCGCTTGTCTCAGATACTTGAGCCGCGCCTGTGTCGCTCCCCTTGTCCGTATCAATCCACAACTCGGAGAGATTGGATGCGAGAATCCGCTGCAATTCGCTTTCACTTTTGAGCAGAAAGCTGGGTTTCCAGAAAGAGTGGTCTACCCATGAGCCGCAGAACTTATGAATGTACATCCCGAGGCAGAGCTCGGTAACTGCAATACGTCTAAGCACGATGAACACCGGCCTGTAATGAAACGTGGGCACTGCCGATCTAGGAATGTCAATTAAGCCGGTCCCTGAAAGGTCCCCGGTCATCCGTTTAAACAGTAAATCTCGACACCAGTCTGTTCAGGTCTGCCGCGAGCCTGGAAAGCTCACCACTGGCCACCGATGTCTGGCTGGCCGCCGATGAACTCTGGATGGAGAGGTTGCGAATACTGATGAGGTTCTGATCCACTGATCGCGCCACGTGAGCCTGTTCTTCCGAGGCTGTCGCGATCAACAGGTTCCGTTCATTAATATCGGAAATGGCCGCCGCTATTTCCGATATGGCAACCCCGGCTTCATGGGCAATCGAAAGCGTGGCCGTCGCGTCTCCGCTGCTTTGTTTCATCGATTGCACCGCTTTATACGACCCGGCCTGTATGACCTGGATCATTTGCTCGATCTCGTGGGTAGACGCTTGAGTACGGTGCGCAAGCGCCCTGACTTCATCGGCGACGACAGCAAATCCACGGCCTTGCTCGCCCGCACGTGCAGCCTCAATGGCGGCATTCAATGCCAGCAGGTTGGTTTGCTCCGCGATTGAACGAATGACATCAAGTACCTTGGCAATGTCCTGAGCCTGCCGGGCCAGATCTTCCACTTCAGTACTGGTTTGATCGACACTCGAATTGAGCTTCTCAATCGAGCCAATGGTCTGACTAACTCTTTCCTGCCCGGTTTTAGCCGAGCGCTCGGACGCCTGCGTCGAGTGCGATGCCGAAACGGCATTGCGCGCGACCTCCTCCACGGCGGCTGTCATTTCATTAACAGCGGTCGCCGCTTGCTCGGTTTCCATACTTTGTTGCTGGATGCCGGCGGTCGACTCCTTCGTGACCGCGCTCATCTCTTCTGCGGCGGAGGCCAGTTGGCTGGAGGAGTCAGAGATATGCTGGATCGTAGTTTTAAGACTTAGAAGCATCGCCGCCGTCGCAGTTTGAAGGTCCGTCAGTTCATCTGAACCCGTGACCTCTACGGTGGCCCTCAGGTCCCCTGCGGCGACTTGCTTAGTGGCACCCAGCAGCGCCAGAACAGGCACAGTAATGCTGCGAGTAAACGCAACCGCCACCAGGACCGTGATAATAACCGCGACAACGACAAACATGATGGTCAGCGTCAATCCACTGTCAAAACTTTCACGTGCACTTTGGCCCGACAGCTCAGCGCCGTCTTCATTCAGACGGATCAAGTCCTCAACTGAGGACTGCAACGCTTTTGCCGAAGGACTGGTGATGTCGCGGATGAACACTGTAAGTTCAGCAACAGGCTTCGTTTTACTGAGTTCCATGAGTTCGTCAATTTTGGCTTCGTATGCCGCGACGTTGCGGCTGACTTGTTTATATTTATCCCCTTCTTTGGGACTGGAAACAAGCGGAGCATACGCGTCGGAAAGCTGTGTCAACGTCGCTTTCAACGCGTTCAACTTTTCTCGTGAACTGGCACTTTGGCGGTCGTCATCCATAACGAAACGCCGTGCATCAAGACGATAAAGCAGCCCGGCAGCTTCGATCCTTGAGGCCTGGCGCACACTGGGTAACCAGTCGGTTTGAAGATCAAGCGCTGATGTATTAATGGCGTTCATTTTATAGAGTTCTGTGCCACCAAGCCCTACCAGGAGGAGACAGATAATGCCAAAACTGAGGAGTGCTCTTGTAGTCAGTCTGATATTTCTTAGCGTCATGATAAGTACCTTATTGTTGTTAGGTGACGCACTTACACGGTAATTCCACCGTGACATCGTTGATGTGAATATTGTGTCAAACACAGCCCATCAAAGTTTAAACTGACTCACGATTTGTCCTAGCCGCCTGGCATCTTCACCGGCAGCCTTTCCGCGGGCCAGTGTGCTTTCAGACAGCTTGGCAGTCCGCCCCGCCACGTCGGCCACATTACTGATGCGTTGGTTGATTTCGTCACTGACTGTCGATTGTTCGCGTGCGGCCTCGGCGATCTGCAAACTCATCTCCGAAACGGATGCCACCAGCGTGCTGATACTGATTAGAGCTTGCCCCGCTGACTCAACCTGCGCGACACCTTTTTCGGCATATCCACAACTGTCTTCCATGACCTTTACTGCTTGCCTCGACGTATTTTGCAGCCGCTCTATCATGCCTTGAATTTCTTGGGTTGAAGCCTGCGTTCGACTCGCCAGCGTCCGCACCTCATCGGCGACCACAGCAAAACCGCGCCCTTGTTCGCCCGCACGCGCAGCTTCAATGGCGGCGTTGAGCGCCAGTAGGTTGGTCTGTTCGGCAATAGTGCGGATAACCTCCAGAACCCCACCAATGGATCGCGAGTGCGTTTCCAGGGCTTGAATGACCTCGGCAGCTCCCCGCACCTCATGGGCCAACGTGTGGATGTCAGCAATTGTCTGGTTGATCACACCAATTGCCACCTGCGCTTGGCGGTCGGCATCGCCAGTTTGTGCGGAGCTGGCCTTGGCATTGGATGCAACCCCTTGAACAGTGGCGGCCATCTGATTGACAGCCGTGGCCACCTGTTCAATTTCGACGCGCAATACTTCAGCGCTTTGCTCGGCAGCCTGTGCGTCATCGACCAGTTGGTTAGAGGAGTGACCCAAGGTATTACCGACTTCAGCCACGGTCGATATTTGCAGACGCAGCCCAACCACAAACTTATTGAAGTCAGCGACCACTTCACCGATTTCGTCGTCATTGTCCTGATGTAAGGTATGGCTAAGGTCGCCTGTTCCTGCACTCAAATCCCGCAATGAACGCGACAAGTGATTTAGCGGTGGCAGCACGCGGCGACTGATCAGCCATAGCGTGCCAAGCATCAACACCAACACCAGTGCCCAGGCCAACAAATTGTTAACTTTAAGAGACCCTCGCACTGTGTCGGTTATGCTCAGGTTGGCTCTGTAGTTTTCAGCCAAGGGTCCGTGAAGGGCCGCAAAGCTGCGGATAACCTCATCCGAATGCCTGTCAAACGCCTCCATTACTTTATCGCCAGCGACTTTGCCTGAAACGCTGTACGCCTGAAACATTTGTTCGCCGACGTTATCAAGCCGCTCCATCGGCTCTCGCGCAGCCTCCAGTTCGCGACTCAGTTCCGGAACCAGACGTTTCAGCTCAATCAGCTTCTCGAGAGCCTGCTGGAAATGCTGGTGGCCTTCGCTGGCCGCTTCTCGGTCGCCGGTCAAACTGGCGTCGGTATAGAACTGCTGCACCTGCGCCGTGTGATAACGCAGTTCTTGCGCGCCTTCCTGAGCCTCGCTGAGTTTCTCCAGTTGGCTGCCCAAATCGTCTAGCCGATTGACTTGGTAGGACGTCCACAATGAGAGACCCAGCGCGACAAGGATGAGTACGGTCGCGCTACCGAGCATCAAGCGTGCGATGTTGAACTTCAAAACATTAATCCTTCGTGCAAGTAGAGGTGGAATGACAACGCCAAGCCTGCAAAGAGTGTCATATTATTTAAATACTCAAGCCCGCTTATATTGAAACAAACGTGCACTACGTCGTACGAATAAAAAGTAGCCGTGAAGAAAGTGCCCATTTTCTTTTTTCTGCTCCGCCTGCAGCAAAGCTATACAAAAACAAAAACTTGTACAAGTGCTGCACAGAAACAAATGACACATTTCGTAACTGATTAGGCAGCTAAGGACAGCGCAAGAAGCCGACGCTACTGCCGGACCTGACTCATTCACGCCATGAAAGCCGCGCATTGCGCGGCTTTCTGCGTTTCAGAGGGTTCACAGTGACGGCCTTGCCATCTAGCACCTACCCCCCTATTGAGTCACCCTGACGCGCCCGATCATTTGTGGATGCAAGACGCAGAAGTACTCAAATGTGCCGGGTATCAAGAACGTGTAGGAAAAAGAGTCCCCGGTATCCAGTGCCCCTGATCGGAACACCTTATTCACTTCAGCGACCGTGTGGGGCACCTGATCATCATTCACCCAGGTCACTTTTGTGCCAACCGCAACCGTTAGCTCCTTCGGCGAATACATGAACTCTTTTATGTCGATTTGTATGTCTTGCGCCCACGTTGATGCCGAGGTCAACAAACCGCTCAGGGCAAGTATCTGCGCATATTTTTTCATAGGGATACGTTCATTAAACAAGCGTTGAGTTGATCAATGCCAACGGGTGATCGCCTTGTGTCGCCTTGACGTCGGTGATCCCCAGATAATTACGCAACTGATCCGCAGGCACGGTCATAGGACCGGGGGCGGGGGCAGTGCCTGGAGCCGGTTGAGGGTATGACGTAGAGCGCGCAGTGTGGAACGTGATGTTTCCCTCGACCTTCTGAATGACTTGATGAATGTGGCCATTGAGGACCGTCACCGAGCCATATTTTCGAAGCATTGCGATCGCCTGATCACCGTCTTCGGTTCCCCACCCCCAAGGCTGATAGATAGTCCACAGGGGGATGTGTGTGAACACAACGACAGGCGTGCTGGTTGCTACCGCGCGTAAATCATCTGCCAACCATTGCAACTGATCAGCACCAAGAGTCGCTTCACGACCTGGCTGAAAATCAAAGACATTCACCAGGCCAATGAAATGCACACCATGGTCATCGAAGCTGTACCACCCGTTGCCTTTTGTGCCTTTGCCATAGCGAGCCAGATACGCTTTGCCACCACCTTCATCAAGCGTGTCGTGCTCGCCCGGTACATAGTGCACAGTCGACGGCAAGCGCTTCAGCACCTGATCGGCGGTGTCGAACTCTTCCTCTTTAGAGAGATGGGTAATATCACCTGTGTGCAAAATGAGTGAGGGCTTTTTCGGCAGGGCGACGACCTTGTCGATTGCCAGTTGTAATGTTTTGAGCGGCTCGGGGTTCGCTTCTTTGTTGAACCCGATATGCGTGTCGCTAATCTGTACAAAGTGAAAATCACTGGCCAGTCCCCCTCCGTTCAATACCGTCCCGGCATCATCCAATGCAAATGCACGCGGAATGCCACCGCTCATCACCCATAGCACCCCCGCGCCCGCCCACGCCGAGCATTTCAAGAGTTCTCTTCGGCTAAGACCGTGGCGTTCATCGGTCACGTCTTCAGGTGTGTTCGGACCCGTTTTCATAAAGACTCCTCAAGAAGGTGTGGTTTGTAGTGAACAGGCTGTCAGGGTCTATAACTAGCGAAGGGGCATCTTTATTCCACGATCAAAAATATTGCGGCATGAGGGAATAAAACCGGCCGAATGAGAGTTGATAACGAGATGAGACCGAGCCACGCAGCCGATATGAAGCGTTTTGATGAGCTGTTAGCCCCCCACATGGACGCGGCTTACAACCTCGCCCGGTGGCTCACCGCCAACGAAAGTGCTGCACATGATGTTGTGCAGGAAAGCGCTTTAAAGGCGTTTAAATTCCTTCATCGCTTTGAAGACGGGAATGCCAAGGCGTGGCTACTGACCATTGTCCGCAATGAAAGCTATAACTGGCTCAAGGCCTCGGCAGGCCACCGATGGGTCGCGATAGGTGAAGGCATATCAGAAGATGATCTGGCGCTCAGTCATGCGCTGACGCCGGAGATTGATGCCATACGCGCGGAAGATGTCGTGCTCCTTCAGCAGGCGCTAAAGACCTTGCCTCCGGTGTTCCGTGAGGTGATTGTTTTAAAGGCATTGGAAGACATGCCTTATAGGGATATTGCGAAAGTGACTGACGTACCGCTGGGAACGGTCATGTCGAGGTTGGCACGTGCGCGAGCCATGCTCAAAACTGAATTTATGAAGTTGTACCGCCATGAATGATGATATGAACTGTGGTCTGTGCCATACGCTGATGCACAGCTATCTGGACAATGAGCTGGAAACGCCAGTGCAGGAACGGCTTACCGAGCATCTGGTGGGCTGCTCCGAATGCACGCGGCGGCTTGGTGAAATGAAACGACTGACAAGCGCCGTAAAGGCACACGCCCCCTACTATAGAGCGCCCGTGTCGCTTATCGAAAGCATACGCTCCAGCCTTCAATCGCCGCTCTCTTCCAAGACAAATGCGTGGAAGATGATATGCAACTGGGGCGCCCCCGTTTTGTCGGCCGCAGTATTTTCGGCCGCACTATTCCTCTATGCACAAACCCCGTCCAGTGACGACATCTGGGCGGATGAAGCCGTCTCAAGCCATGTACGCTCACTCATGGGCGAGCATTTAATGGATATCGCTTCCTTCGACAAACACACCGTCAAACCCTGGTTTACTGGCAAGCTTGATTTTTCACCGCCCGTGTATGACTTCTCCGCCCAGGGATTCCCTCTCCTTGGTGGACGCTTGGACTATCTGCAGCATCAGACCGCAGCCGCACTCTCATACCGCCATGACAAACACATCATCAACACATTTGTTGTCCCGACGACACAAGCAGACAGTGGACTGCAAAGCCAATCAAAACGTGGCTATAACATAGTGTCCTGGCGCCAAAACCACATGCGTTTCATCATCGTCTCCGATCTGGACAAACAACAACTGGAAGTCTTGGGCCAACTGACTCGAAAGGGCCTGTAGGTTTAGCGGCGGAGGATCAGCTCCGTGACGGTTTACGGAGGGGGATATGACCTGTCACGTAGTTAACCAGCTTCTCCAGACTCGCAGCGATCGATTCATTACCCGTGTCCAGGGTCAGCTCAGGATGTTCCGGCGCTTCATACGGCGCGCTGACACCGGTGAATTCAAGCAGCTCGCCAGCATGCGCTTTCTTGTACAGCCCTTTGGGGTCGCGGGCTTCGCACGTCGCCAGGTCGGCTGCGACATGAACTTCGTGAAACATCTGCCCGATCGAATCACGCGCACGCGCACGGTCCTCTCGGTAAGGGGAAATGAACGCGGTGATGCAAATCAAACCCGCGTCGGCAAACAAGCCCGCAGCCTCCCCCACTCGCCGTATGTTCTCGGTTCTGTCTTGGGCGCTGAAACCGAGATTGGCATTCAGGCCTCTGCGCACGTTGTCACCGTCAAGCACATAGCAGGAGTACCCCATCTCCGTCAGGGCAAACTCCAGCGCCATGGACAAAGAGGATTTACCCGAAGCGGAGAGCCCGGTCAGCCACAATACCGCGCCGCTATGGCCGTAATGCGCGTTGCGGTCCGACGCAGTCAGCGAGTGCGGTACGGCGGTCAGGTTGTTATTCATCGTCCGAATCCTGTGGAGCACAAGAGCTACGAGTCACAGCATTACAGCGCGCGGGCATGATTGGCCGGTAATTGTCCCTGGTTGCCTGGAAACTGGACCAGGGCGAACAAACTGATGCACAAAGCTGCCAACAAATACCACGCGGGCACCATTGGGTTGCCGGTTACGCCAATCAGCCAAGCGACAATAAAGGGACAAAAAGCGCCAAAAGTTGTCGTACCCAAGCTGTAGATCATTGAGACACCGGTCGCCCGATGATGACGAGGGAAAGCTTCCAATATCATCACGGTGGTTGCAGCGTTACCGCACAGTACCAAGGCCGAATAGCCGCCAATAACCAGTAATGAATAGACTTGTCCGATCCCTCTGGTCAATAGAAAGAAAGCCGGATACACCAGCACGATGCTACTGATGATCGTCGCGTACTGGATCGGCTTACGCAGGCGTTGCCTGTCGGCGACGCGTGCCAGCAGCGGCACGCCGATAAAAATCAGCGTACTTGAAAGGCAGGCTGAGAGCAGACTGACCATCGGTAGCATATGTAACGTGCCGACCAGATAGATAGGCATGTAATACACCATGAGATAGATACCCGCCGTGGGCGCGGCCATCAACAGTATCCCCAACCCTAGCGTACGGGCATGCTGCGCCAGCATGGCCTTCACCGATGACCGATGAGGGCTTTTCATGGGGGTATTTTCCATGTTGCGACGGATATACCAACCGACTGGCCCGATCAGCATTCCCAAAATGAACGGGATGCGCCAACCCCATTGATGCAACGCCTCAGGGGTCATTATTGCCGTTGTGCACGCCCCGACCAGCGCACCCGCCAGTGCCGCCGCCGCCTGGCTGGCCGAGCGCCAACTGACCACATAACAGCGGCGGCCCTTGGCGGCCAGCTCCATCAGCACAACAGAGGAGACGCCAATCTCGCCCCCAGCTGCGAACCCCTGTAACAACCGACCACAAACAATAAGCAGCATGGACGCCACGCCTATGGAGTTATAGGTCGGCGCAAATGCAATCATGCCGGTGGCCAGCGTCATCAACACGATGGACAAGGTGAGCCCTGCCTTGCGTCCTTTGCGGTCTGCCAGATTGCCGATAAACAACGCGCCAATTGGCCGCATCGCGAACCCGGCACCAAAGGTGAGCAGTGCCATTAGTAGCGATGCAAGTGCGCTGTCAGAAGGGAAGAACAACTTGCCAATGATCACTGCGGAAAAACTGTAAACAGTGAAGTCATAGGTCACCAGACCATTGCCAATGGAAGCCGCCCACACGATGCGCTTTTTGTGCGCACGGGTACGTGCCAGCAACTTCATCGCTGGCGAGGGAGCAGGTAAAAGAGCAGCGGAGCCTTGCATTTATTCTGAACCTTGGGCGGTACTGAAAATCAGGACATTCTCATTTCGGCGTCTCGATACAAGGGAACACAAATCAATATCAAACTGCCATAAAACAGGATCATAACCAAGTATCGCTGCGGCGGCTAATTGCGCTCGGAGCAGGTAACATGCTCGCTGCACTGAAGGAGATGACCTTGCCCGATAGCCGCCCACCCGCCCTTGACGAAATCGACCGCCAATTGATTGCAGCCCTGCAGATCAACGCGCGCGAAAGCGTCGCGATGCTTGCCCGACATTTGGGGATTGCCAGAACGACGGTGACGTCACGCCTAGCCCGCCTGGAAAAAGCCAAGGTCATCACCGGTTATGGTGTGCGCCTGAGTCAACGCGTGGTTGATGGCGGGTTGCAAGCGTATGTCGGCATTACCGTGCAGCCGCGTTCGGGCAAAGAAGTCGTGCGTCGCCTCAGCACCATGGCTCAAGTGCAGCAGCTGTGTGCGGTAAGCGGAGAGTTCGATTACGTGGCGTGGCTGCGCACTGACTCCCCTGAGCAGCTGGATCAATTGCTGGATTTGATTGGCAGCGTCGATGGGGTAGAGAAGACCACAACCTCGATCATCCTCAGTAGCAAGATTGATCGCGGGCAGCCCGTTTAGCGTCTGATGCAACGACAAGCGTCTTCGTGCCCACAAAATCAGGGGCATCTGACAATATGACCATTTATTTCGTCATATTGAAGCATAAAACTGCAAAACGACGACACATTGCGTCTTATTAACGTGCTGACTCTTATCTAGACTGATTCTTTTGCACCCTAGTCGAACAAGGTCAGTCATGAATAATAATCGCCATCCTGCAGACGGTAAAAAACCGATCACTATTTTCGGCCCGGATTTTCCTTTCGCCTTCGACGACTGGATCGAGCATCCGGCCGGATTAGGCAGTATTCCGGCCGAGAACCACGGCAAGGAAGTGGCGATTGTCGGCGCTGGCATCGCAGGCCTGGTCGCTGCCTATGAGCTGATGAAGCTCGGCCTCAAGCCCGTGGTGTACGAAGCCTCGAAGATGGGCGGCCGTTTACGCTCGCAGGCGTTTGAAGGCACTGAAGGAATCATCGCCGAGTTGGGTGGGATGCGTTTCCCGGTGTCGTCCACGGCGTTTTATCACTATGTCGACAAGCTCGGCCTCGAATCAAAACCCTTCCCTAACCCGCTGACCCCCGCGTCCGGCAGCACGGTGATCGACCTGGAAGGCACCACGTATTACGCACAACAATTGTCGGATCTTCCTGCACTGTTTCAGGAAGTAGCCGACGCCTGGGCCGATGCACTGGAAGCCGGCTCGCAATTCGCCGACATCCAGCAAGCCATCCGTGACCGCGATGTGCCGCGCCTGAAAGAGCTGTGGAACACTCTCGTGCCCCTGTGGGATGACCGCACGTTTTACGATTTCGTCGCCACCTCCAAAGCCTTCGCCAAACTGTCCTTCACCCACCGCGAAGTGTTTGGCCAAGTGGGCTTCGGTACCGGCGGCTGGGACTCGGACTTCCCCAACTCGATGCTGGAAATTTTCCGCGTCGTCATGACCAACTGCGACGATCACCAACACCTGATCGTCGGCGGTGTAGAACAAGTGCCACTGGGCATCTGGCGCCATGTGCCGGAACGTTGCGCTCATTGGCCAGCAGGCACCAGCCTCTCGTTGTTGCACCACGGAGCAGCGCGTACCGGGGTCAAACGGATTGCTCGCGCTGACGATGGCCGCTTTGCCGTTACCGACAACTGGGGCGACACCCGCCACTACGCAGCGGTGCTGACCACCTGCCAAAGCTGGCTGCTGACCACCCAGATCGAATGCGAAGAGTCGTTGTTCTCGCAGAAGATGTGGATGGCACTCGACCGCACGCGCTACATGCAATCGTCAAAAACATTCGTCATGGTCGACCGCCCGTTCTGGAAGGACAAAGACCCGGAAACCGGTCGCGACCTGATGAGCATGACCCTCACCGACCGACTCACTCGCGGCACGTATCTGTTTGATAACGGCGACGACAAGCCGGGGGTGATTTGCCTGTCCTATTCGTGGATGAGCGACGCGCTGAAGATGCTCCCACAGCCCATCGAAAAGCGGGTGAAGCTGGCCCTGGACGCGCTGAAAAAAATCTATCCGAAGGTGGACATCGCCGCGCGCATTATTGGCGACCCGATCACGGTGTCGTGGGAAGCGGACCCACATTTCCTAGGGGCTTTCAAAGGCGCATTACCGGGACACTACCGCTACAATCAGCGCATGTACGCGCACTTCATGCAGCAGGACATGCCCAGCGAACAACGCGGAATTTTCATCGCCGGGGACGACGTGTCGTGGACACCTGCCTGGGTTGAAGGCGCAGTGCAGACGTCATTGAATGCGGTGTGGGGCATCATGAATCACTTCGGCGGCAGCACCCACCCAGAGAATCCGGGCCCAGGTGATGTCTTCGACGAAATCGGGCCTATCGCGCTCGCTGATTGAGAGGGAGACACGGACATGCGCATCGCCCTGTATCAATGCCCGCCGCTGCCGCTGGATGTCAGCGGCAACGTGCATCGCCTGGCGCAACAGGCGTCTCAAGCCGCAGCACAAGGGGCAGACCTGTTGGTCTGCCCGGAGATGTTCCTGACCGGTTACAACATCGGAGCGGCCGCAGCATTTTCGCTGGCCGAAACCCGTGACGGTCACTCGGCCGAGCAGGTGGCGGCCATCGCTCAGGCAGAGGGAATTGCCATTTTGTATGGCTACCCCGAACGCGCCAGCGATGCGCAGATTTACAACGCCGTACAGCTGATTGACGCCCAGGGCAGGAGCGTCTGTCATTACCGTAAGACCCATCTTTACGGTGAGTTGGATAAGTCGATGTTCGCCGTCGGTGGCGATGATTTCCCGGTGGTTGAATTGAATGGCTGGCGCCTCGGCCTGCTGATTTGCTACGACTTGGAGTTCCCGGAAAATGCGCGGCGCCTGGCCTTGGCCGGCGCTGATCTGATTCTGGTGCCGACCGCGAACATGGTGCCCTACGATTTCATTGCCGAGGTCACTGTTCGCGCCCGCGCGTTCGAAAACCAGTGCTATGTGGCCTACGCCAATTACTGCGGCAGCGAAGGCGATATCCACTACTGCGGACTGAGCAGCATCGCTGCACCCGATGGCAGCCGAATCGCTCAAGCAGCACGGGATGAAACGTTGATCATTGGCACGCTGGATCGGCAGTTGATGGAAGACTCGCGCGCGATCAACAGCTACTTCAAGGACCGACGGCCGGCGCTGTATGCAGGACTGAGCAAAGGCTGAACCGTTCGTGTCGCGCTCTTTGCGAAAGCAATACCGACCCAAACCCCGGCATATCCGCTAGCATGACAATCCTCTCGCTGAAACGCCGGAAGATGGCATGCCCGCGCTGAATTCCCACACTGTCGAACACCTCACGTTGCCGAACGGGCTGCGGGTTGTGCTGTGTCATGCCCCGCGCCTGAAACGCTGCGCGGCAGCCTTGCGAGTGGCGGCTGGCAGTCATGACGTACCTGCGATGTGGCCAGGCCTGGCGCACTTTCTTGAGCATCTGTTTTTCCTCGGTACCGAGCAGTTTCCAGCCGAAGAGAATCTGATGGCCTTCGTCCAGCGCCATGGTGGACAGGTCAATGCCAGCACCCGAGAGCGCACCACGGACTTCTTCTTCGAACTACCGCAGCCTGTGTTTGCCCAAGGGCTGGAGCGCTTGTGTGAAATGCTCGCTCATCCGCGCATGACCCCGGCCGCTCAACTGCGCGAGCGTGAAGTGCTGCATGCCGAGTTCATCGCGTGGTCTCGGGATGCCGAGGTCCGTTATCAAACAGACTTGATCCAACCCCTTTCAGCGCGACATCCACTGCGCGCGTTTCATGCCGGTAATCGCTACAGCCTGCCGGTACCACGTCGGGCTTTTCAGCAGGCCTTGCACGACTTTTATCAGCGCTTCTATCAGGCCGGGCAGATGACCTTGAGCCTGACCGGTCCGCAACCGCTGGCCGAGTTGAAAGCCCTGGCCACGGCGTATGGCAGCTGCATCGGCGCAGGGGAAAAGACTGAACAGTCCAAGTCAGCGCCATTGATGAGCGGAGCGCCCCGCCCGCAGCCCATTGCCGATCCGCGTCGGCTGCATCTGGTTTTTGCGTGCGAAGACTTACCGGAGTCCAGCCCCGACGCGGTGGCGTTTTTCTGTACCTGGCTGACCGCCGCACACCCTGGCAGTTTGCTGTTCGAACTGCGTGAACGCGGCTTGATCGAATCGCTCAGCGCCGCACCGCTGTATCAGGTCGATCAACAACTGTTGCTCAATATCGAGTGCGTATTGACTGTCGACGGCATTGGACAGCGCAGGCAGATCACCGCGTTGTTCTTTGACTGGCTGGCGTTCTTCAAGGCCCAAGACGACTGGTCGACCCTGCGTGAAGAATACGCGCTGCTGCAACAACGCCGCTTGGCGGTGGGTAGTGCCCTCGATCTGGCACGGCATTTTAGTGAGCACCTTGAGCGGGCGGATTGGCTGTTGCCCCTAAACGCCCTGCTCACCCAATTGCAGCCCTCGCGGGTGTTGCATCCGCTGGCTGACGCCGCTGTGGATAACTCGAGCACCGGACAGGTTGCGTGGCGCTTACCTGAACCCAATCCATTCCTGCGCCCCGCCACGCCGCCGGTCTTGAGCGTGCCAGCGGCGGCGTCCATGCACTTCAGCGATGCCCTGCCCTGCGACGCCGGCGAAGGGGCGATTTTCCTGCGCTGGCGACTGGACGCGGCGCATCCCGACCTCTGGCAGATGCTCAACGACAGCCTGAAAACCCTCTGTGATACCGCGCAACAAGCGGGGGTCAGCCTTGGATTCAGTGCGTACGGCCATTTTTGGCAACTCAAGCTAAGCGGCTTGTCTGCACCGATGCCAGCCATCCTCCGTCACGCCTTGCACTTACTGACGGCACCCGACAGCAACACCTTGGCACAATATGGTCAAGCCAGCACCGAGCCCCCCCAGATTCCGATCCGACAGTTGCTCAAGCGCTTGCCGAATGCCTGCCAAGGCCCTGTTGTGTGCGTTCACGCCAACGATTTACCGGCCCTGTGGTCAACCGCGCAGTGGATGGGTTTCGCTGTCGGTCTGTCAGACGATGGCCGCGCCACGCTGAATGCCGAGCTGAAGCTGATGCCCGGCACGCTCGATGACCAGCCCTTGAAAGCGCCGCTCCCTCGGCCGGGTAAACACTGGCACACAGAGCCGTCGGAATCATCTGAAAATGCAGTGCTACTGTTCTGCCCCGCGCCGAGCCAAAACCTGTTTGACGAAGCCGCCTGGCGCGTATTGGCGCACCTCGGCCAAGCGCCCTTCTATCAACGCCTGCGAGTCGAACTGCAACTGGGCTATGCCGTATTCAGCGGCTTTCGGCAGGTAGCCGGGCAAGCGGGATGGCTGTTGGGTGTGCAGTCGCCCAGCGCCACGGCAGCCGACATCATCAATCATCTGCAGGAGTTCATCAGCCGCTTGCCGACGTTGATCTACGAAGCGAATCTGCCGCTACAGCAGCAAGCATTGGCCGCGCAGTTCGAGACAGCCGCCATGGACCTCCTGCAAGCCAGCGAATGGCTCTGGCAGGCGCACCTTGCCGGGCATGACGAAGAGTATCCGCGCCATTTGCAAACGGCTCTTTTATGCATCGATCAGCAACAATTACTGAGCGCCGCTGATCAGCTAGTGAATGCGACCGGCGGCTGGCTATGCCTGGTTAACCGCTTGAGCCCGAGCCTTCCCTGGCAAGCGGACGGGTGACTATCCTCCATTCTGCAATTGGCTATGTTGAAAATTGCGGCGTATACAGGGACAAGAGTTTAGTAACATAGCTACCTAAGCATCTGAACGTCTCCCTGCGAAGGTGGACTAAAGATGTAGTTATCCCTGCTGTACCTACTCTAAAGGAGTCTTTTATGTGGACTAAACCTGCTTACACTGATCTGCGGATCGGCTTCGAAGTCACCATGTACTTCGCAAGCCGTTGATGTCGACGCGGTCTAACGCCTCGGCTCGCCGGGGCGTTTTTGTTTATAGCGTCATTGAAACCCAAATTTCGAACCTCGCGTGGTGGAGCTGATATGTACATCCAGATTCTAGGTTCCGCCGCGGGTGGTGGCTTCCCTCAGTGGAACTGCAACTGCACCAACTGCGCGGGTTTTCGCGACGGTAGCCTGCGGGCTGTGGCTCGCACTCAATCCTCCATCGCCCTGTCGGACGACGGCGTGCATTGGGTGTTGTGCAACGCCTCACCAGATATCCGCGCACAACTCCAAAGCTTCGCGCCCATGCAGCCGGGCCGTGCCCTGCGTGACACCGGCATCAACGCCATCGTGTTGATGGACAGCCAGATCGACCACACCACTGGCCTGCTCAGCCTGCGCGAAGGCTGCCCGCATCAGGTCTGGTGCACCGACATGGTTCATGAGGACCTGAGCACCGGCTTCCCGCTGTTCCCCATGCTGACCCACTGGAACGGCGGCCTGAACTGGAATCGCATTGAGCTTGAGGGCAGCTTTGTCATCCCCGCCTGCCCGAATCTGCGTTTCACCCCGTTCCCGCTGCGCAGTGCCGCCCCCCCCTATTCGCCACACCGCTTCGACCCGCATCCAGGCGACAACATTGGCCTGATCGTTGAAGACCTGAAAACCGGTGGCAAGCTGTTCTATGCGCCAGGCCTGGGCAAAGTCGATGAAGCATTGATCCAGAAAATGCGTGCCGCCGACTGCCTGTTGGTGGACGGGACGATGTGGGAAGACGACGAAATGCTGCGCCGTGGCGTCGGCACCCGCACCGGTCGCGAGATGGGCCACCTGTCACAGAATGGCCCCGGCGGCATGCTCGAAGTGCTCGAGCAACTGCCGGAACAGCGCAAAGTGCTTATCCACATCAACAACACCAACCCGATCCTCGACGAAGACTCCCCAGAGCGCGCCGAGCTGGCACGGCGTAATGTCGAAGTTGCCTACGACGGCATGAGTATCGAGCTTTAGGAGCCCACATGAGCGACGCCACTGCGCTGTCCCCCGCTGAATTCGAACAGGCCCTGCGCGCCAAGGGTGCGTATTACCATATCCATCACCCGTTCCACGTGGCGATGTACGAAGGCCGTGCGACCCGTGAGCAGATTCAGGGCTGGGTCGCCAACCGCTTCTATTACCAGGTGAACATCCCGCTCAAGGATGCCGCGATTCTGGCCAACTGCCCGGACCGTGAAGTGCGCCGCGAGTGGATTCAGCGTTTACTCGATCACGACGGCGCGCCGGGTGAAGACGGTGGCATCGAAGCCTGGCTGCGTCTGGGTCAGGCGGTGGGGCTGGACCCGGATCAGTTGCGCTCGCAGGAATTGGTCCTGCCCGGCGTGCGTTTCGCCGTCGATGCCTACGTCAACTTCGCCCGCCGTGCCAATTGGCAGGAAGCCGCCAGCAGCTCGCTGACCGAATTGTTCGCGCCGCAGATCCACCAGTCGCGCCTGGACAGCTGGCCGCAGCACTATCCGTGGATCGACCCCACCGGTTACGAGTATTTCCGTACCCGTCTGGGTCAGGCCCGACGTGACGTGGAGCATGGGATGGCGATCACCTTGCAGCACTACACCACGTTCGAAGGCCAGCAGCGCATGCTGGAAATTTTGCAGTTCAAACTGGACATACTGTGGAGCATGCTTGATGCCATGAGCATGGCCTATGAGCTGAACCGCCCGCCCTACCACAGCGTCACCGACCAGCGCGTCTGGCACAAGGGGATAGCCTTATGAGCTTCGATCAACACCTGACGCCACGCTGGCGCCAAGGCTATCGTTTCCAGTATGAGCCTGCGCAAAAAGGTCATGTGCTGCTGTACCCGGAAGGCATGATCAAACTCAATGAAAGCGCCGGCGCCATTGGCGGCCTGATCGATGGCGAGCGCAGCGTCGTGGTGATTATCGAGATGCTGGGCCAACAGTTCCCAGGCTTTCCCGAACTCGGCGCAGACGTCGAGCAGTTTATGGAGGTCGCTCGTGCTGAACACTGGATCGAACTCATCTGAGTTGACGCAGCAACTACCGCCCAAGCCTGAAACCGGTTTGCCTTTATGGCTACTGGCCGAGCTGACGTATCGCTGCCCGCTGCAATGCCCGTACTGCTCCAACCCGCTGGATTTCGCCGCGCAAGGGCAAGAGCTGACCACCGAAGAGTGGTTCAAGGTGTTCCGTGAAGCACGGGAGATGGGCGCGGCGCAGATCGGTTTTTCCGGCGGCGAACCGCTGGTGCGTCAGGACCTGGCAGAACTGATTGCCGAAGCACGTCGGCTGGGTTTCTACACCAACCTGATCACCTCCGGCATAGGTTTGACCGAACAGAAGATCGCTGACTTCAAAAAAGCCGGGCTGGACCATATCCAGATCAGCTTCCAGGCCAGCGACGAGCAGGTGAACAACCTGCTGGCCGGCTCGAAAAAAGCCTTTGCGCAGAAGCTGGAAATGGCCCGCGCAGTGAAAGCCCACGGCTACCCGATGGTGCTGAATTTTGTCACCCACCGGCACAACATCGACAAGATCGACCGCATCATCGAGCTGTGCATCGCACTCGAAGCGGACTTCGTCGAGCTTGCCACTTGCCAGTTCTATGGCTGGGCGCAACTCAACCGTGTTGGCCTGTTGCCGACCCGTGAGCAACTGGTGCGTGCCGAGCGCGTCACCAACGAATACCGGGCCAAACTGGCCGCAGAAAATCACCCGTGCAAACTGATTTTCGTCACACCGGATTACTACGAAGAGCGCCCAAAAGCCTGCATGAATGGCTGGGGCAGCATCTTCCTCACCGTGACCCCGGACGGTACCGCCCTGCCGTGCCATGGTGCGCGGCAGATGCCGGTGCAGTTTCCCAATGTGCGCGATCACAGCATGCAGCACATCTGGTACGACTCGTTCGGCTTCAATCGTTTCCGTGGTTATGACTGGATGCCCGAGCCCTGCCGTTCTTGCGACGAGAAGGAAAAAGACTTCGGTGGATGCCGTTGCCAGGCCTTTATGCTGACCGGCGATGCCAGCAATGCCGACCCGGTCTGCAGTAAATCGGAGCATCACGGGATGATTATTCAGGCCCGCGAAGAAGCCGAGTATGCTACTCAGACCATTGAGCAGCTGGCTTTCCGCAATGAACGCAACTCACGCCTCATCATCAAATCCTGAGCTTTTAAGTGCCGCGCAGGCAGTGGCGGCGGGCGTTGATTTCGCAGAACTGGCGGTCAGCCCGGCCGGCCTGTTCTGGAACGAATACCGCCCTGAAGATGCCACCTGTCGCGTCTGGCGCTGGCATCAGGGCCAGACGCAATGCCTGACGCCTGACGGTTTCAGTGTGCGCAGTCGGGTCTATGAATATGGCGGTGGTTCGTTCTGCTTGAGCGACGACGCCGTACTGTTCGTCAATGAGGCTGATCAGCAAATATATCGCCAACGGTTCGATGACAGCGTCCCTGAGCTGTTGAGCCGTGGCAACAAACGTTATGGCGATTTGCGATTTGCCAACGGTCAGATTCTGGCCGTGGAAGAAGATCACGACACCCATCGTTTGGTCGCCCTCGATATCGCGGACGGTCAACGCCATCTGCTGGCTGAAGGCGCTGATTTCTATGCTGCGCCGACCCTTGGTCCCATCGGTAAGCGCCTGGCCTGGATCGAGTGGCAACGCCCGCATCAGCCATGGACCTCGACCCGGTTGATGTGCGCAGAACGCCAGACCGATGGCCATTGGGGACGAGCACACTGTGTTGCCGGGGATGTCACCGAGGAGTCTCTGCAACAACCGCGCTTCGACGCCCTGGACCACCTGTTTTGCCTGACTGATCGTGATGGCTTCTGGCAGCCGTGGGGCGAGACGCCCACCGGCCTCGCGGCGCTTCCTGCTGCCAGGGCTGATCACTCCCCCGCGCCGTGGCAATTGGGCGGCAGCACCTGGCTGCCGCTGGATAACGGCGATTATCTGGCGAGCTGGTCCGAAGAGGGTTTTGGCCGACTGGGTATGTGTCATGCCGACGGCACGTTGGAGGATTTCACTGGCGATTACAGCCGCTTCCGCAGCCTGGCCGTGGATGAGCAGTTTATCTACTGCATCGCGGCCTCGGCGATCAGCCCTTCAGCCGTTCTGGCCATCCAGCGCAAGGACCATCGCGTGCAGGTGCTGGCCGGTGGTGTTGCGCCGCTGCCCGCCGAGCGCATCAGCCGCCCTCAAGCGCTGCGCTACCCAAGCAGCACCGGCGAGGCTCATGGCTTTTTCTACCCGGCCATGACCGGTGAGCAAAAACCACCCTTGGTGGTGTTCATTCATGGCGGCCCGACGTCGGCCTGTTATCCGGTCCTGGATCCGCGTATCCAATACTGGAGTCAGCGCGGATTCGCTGTCGCCGACCTCAACTACCGTGGCAGTACCGGTTATGGTCGCGCCTATCGGCAAAGCCTGCATTTGAACTGGGGCGAAGCCGACGTCGACGACGCCTGTGCTGTGGTCGCATACCTCGCCGAACGGTCGATGATCAACCCTGATCAGGCCTTCATTCGAGGCGGCAGTGCGGGCGGCTACACCACCCTGTGTGCGCTGGCGTTCCGTCGGGTGTTTCGCGCAGGGGCGAGTTTGTACGGCGTCAGTGATCCGATTGCGCTAGGCCTTGTGACTCACAAATTCGAGGCGGATTATCTGGATTGGCTGATCGGCGATCCCGAGAAAGACATAGAGCGCTACCAGGCCCGTACCCCGCTACTGCACGCCAGCGAGATCAGCGTGCCGGTGATCTTCTTTCAGGGCGAACTGGATACGGTGGTGGTGCCCGCGCAGACCCGCGACATGCTTAAGGCCTTGCTGGACAATAATATCCGCGCCGAAGCCCACTTCTACCTCGACGAGCGCCACGGTTTTCGCAAGGCGGCGAACCAGGCCCATGCGCTGGAAGAGGAATGGCGGTTTTATCGCGATGTCATCGACAGCTGCGACACGGTGCAGGCCCCTCAAGCCGCAACAACATCCCGGCGCTCGTGACTTGAAGCGGTCGAGCGGGCCAATACCGCCGCCACCGGCCTGCTGCCTTCCACCGCGCAGCCCAGGACGATGATGTCGGCGCGGATCCCGCAACATGTTTCACACAGCAGCGTTTCGCGACGGCCCATACCCGTCAGGGTTTCATCGAGAATCAACAGGATCTTCAACTCGCGACACAGCTGGGCGACACCCTGAAAGTACGCACGGGTCGCGGCCAGGCTTTCGTGGCCGCCGCGAATCGGCTCCAAAATGATCGCAACAGTCTGCGCGTCGACAGCGGCATGCAGCGCCGCCAGATCATTGAATGGAACGTTGATCGCATTCGGTCTGCAGCTGCCCGACGAAATGATCCCGAAGGCACCGCGGCGATGCTCCTGACCCCAAGTGCTTGTCAGCCTGATTGCCACCTCCCGGGCCTCGGCGGCAGTCTCGACGATAAGCACCTGATCGCTGGCCGTACTGCAGCGCAAGCGCTCACCCAGACTGAGTCCCGCGTACGCATCAGCGCTTTCCGGTTCCAGCTCGATACCCGCGTCATTCTGTTCCAGACGGCCAAACAACAGCTTGAACACGTTCATGCCCGCAACCCCACCAGCGGAAGCCCCAGCAGGCGGTCGGTCCAGTCTTCGACCTGCCCGGTGCGTAAGCGCTTGAGCGCAATATCACGCCAGCGCGAAGCGAGTGCGGGGCAATCCACCAGTTTTTTCAGACCCGCACGCTCCAGCGGCTCCGTGTAGAAACTGCGCAAGGCCCACGCCACGGTCAAGCCGGGGTAGCTGCGCTGAACCAGCTCGAAAGGATCGCTCGCACTGACGAACCCGGGTTTGAGCACCCGGTAAAACCAGCCACAGCGACCACTGTCTTGCGCCTGTTGCGGCATGTCTTGCAGACCCCAGCGCTGGCTCAAGCGATAACACGGCGAGCGCGGCTGACTGATCTGCAGCAGCGCCGTGCCCCAGCGGAACATGTCGCCCAGGCAGGCGTGCTCTTCGGTCAAGCCAAGGGTGGAGAGGTTTTCGCCAAACGCCGGGGCGCTCCAGTCGATGTGCGGATAAAGCGTGCGCCAGTAGGCATAGTGTTCGGCGGGATAATGATGCAGCGCGCGTTCTGGCCCGGTATGAAAGCGCGGATCGCCATGCTCATCACATCCCAGGCCTTGTGGCCAGAGCCAAGTTCGGCGTTCGAGCCGCTGTTTATCGATATCAATGACCAATCCATGACCAAGGTTTTTTGCTTTCCCTATGTAAACGCCTTCGACATACACGCTATTCATCGAAATTTCTGGCCCTGTAAGCCTCGTGGAATGGGCGTAGACTAGGCTTCCTAGGGGCTCACAGCCATTTCGATTTCCCAGCATTTTCGATAAGATTTACTTATGGATTTTCGGCAGCTGCGGTATTTTGTCGCTGTATATGAAGAAGGCCACGTCGGACGGGCCGCGGAGCGACTTTCACTGTCGCAGCCGGCGCTTTCGCAGCAGATTCGTCAGCTCGAACACACCCTTGATGTCAGCCTGTTCGAACGCAGCAGCAAGCGTCTGGTGCCGACCCTGGCCGCACATACGCTTTACAATCACGCCCTGCCTTTGCTCGACGGCATGCAACGCGCCCGCGATGCACTGCGTAACTTCAAAGGGCAGTCGGCACATACCTTGGCGATTGGCGTGCTGCAAACGGTGCTGGGCCTGGTGCCACAGTTACTCGAGCGCGTACGCAAGGCGCAGCCGCATTTGGTGGTGCACATCTACGAGCTGTCCGGACTGGAGATCGAACGGCGCCTGCTCAATGGGGCGCTGGACATCGGCATCAGCTTTCTGCCTGCGCATCAACCCGGCTTGCACAGCTTGTTGCTCTATGAAGACGAGTTACAGTTGGTCATCCCCGCCAACCACCCGCTGCGCGAGTTCAAGAAGGTATCGCTAAGTCAGGCGGCGGAACTGCCGATGCTGTTGCTGGGCGAAGAGTATCAGGTGCGGCAAATCTGGCAGGCACAACTGGCTAACCTGGGACGCAGGCCGCATGTGCAGGCGGAACTCAATAGCATGTCAGGCATACTCGACAGCCTGCTCAATACCACGTTGGCGACGGTATTACCGGGGCGCGTGCAGCGAACTCAGGAAAACCCGGGGCTGCTTTGGAAACCGCTGACAGAACCGCGGGTGCCGCTCAAGGTTGGATTGGTTTTCCGCGATGCGCAACGTCAACAGCCGACGCTGGAACTGCTGCGTTCATTGATGGAGGAAGTGGTCAATGGACGTCCGGGCCTGCCGGTGTCGCTGGATGAGCTGAGCTGACATCTATCAGGCGAGTGACGCTAAATCGCGCACAAAAAGAAAACCCCGCCGAAGCGGGGCTTTGCAGACTGTTTCCCTGACATCCTTTTCGCCCCGCCATCCTGGCAGGAATCCTTACGTGTCCGTGTTGTGTTTTATGCGCTTCCTGCGCTACGTCCATGTGAAGTAGATTAGCTTTGGATCCATACAAACGATAGGGGCAAACAGCAGCACGTCATGTAAGCAAATGCTTACATTGCGTCAGACCTGTCCGACCCGAAATCAAAACTGCGAAGCCTCGAGCAGGAACAGCGTTTCACTGCCAGCCTTGACCGACGCGCTCAAGGACTGAATACGCGGCAGCAGACGGGCGAAGTAGAAACGCGCAGTTCCCAGTTTGCTGGCGTAGAAGTCTTCCCGGGTTTCTTTACCGAACGCCGCCTTGGCCATCAAGGCCCACATGTAGGCATAGGCGGTGTAGCCGAAAGCGTGCAGGTACTCGACCGATGCAGCGCCGATTTCGTTGGGGTTATCTTTGGATTGCTCCAGTACCCAATGCGTCAGTTCATCGAGGGTATCGAGTGCAGCGTTCAACGGCTTGGTGAATTCGGCCAGCTCTCGGCCGGCACCGGCGGTGAACTGACGAATTTCGTCAGCGAAGAGCGTGTAGTACGCACCGCCGTTGCCCACGATTTTGCGCCCGACCAGGTCCAGCGCCTGGATACCGTTAGTACCCTCGTAGATCTGGGTGATCCGCACGTCGCGGACCAGTTGCTCCTGGCCCCACTCACGAATGAAGCCGTGGCCGCCGAACACTTGCTGACCGTGCACTGTGGTTTCCAGCCCAAGATCGGTCAGGAACGCCTTCGCCACTGGCGTCAGCAACGCCACCAGATCATCGGCACGTTTACGCGCTGCAGCGTCTTCGCTGAACTTGGCGATATCCAGTTGCATGGCCACGTAAGTGGAGAACGCACGACCGCCTTCGTTGGAGGCTTTCATGGTCAACAGCATGCGGCGCACATCGGGGTGAACAATGATCGGATCGGCAATTTTATCCTTGGCTTTAGCGCCGGTCGGCGAGCGACTTTGCAGGCGGTCGCGGGCATATTCGATAGCGTTCTGGTACGAACGCTCGCCGGAGGCCAGGCCCTGGATACCGACACCCAGACGCTCGTAGTTCATCATGGTGAACATGGCCGCCAGGCCTTTGTTAGGTTCACCCACGAGGTAACCGACCGCCGCATCGAAGTTCATCACACAGGTAGCGGACGCCTGAATACCCATTTTGTGTTCGATGGAGCCACAGCTGACCGGGTTACGCTCACCCAGAGTCCCGTCGGCATTGACCATGAACTTGGGCACCAGGAACAGCGAGATGCCTTTCGGGCCTGCTGGCGCATCTGGCAGCTTGGCCAGGACCAAATGGATGATGTTTTCAGTCAGGTCGTGCTCGCCGCCCGTGATGAATATCTTGGTGCCGCTGATTGTGTAGGAGCCGTCGGCCTGAGGATCGGCTTTGGTGCGAATAATCCCCAGATCGGTACCGGCATGGGACTCGGTCAGGCACATGGAACCGGCCCAGACCCCAGAGTACATATTCGGCAGATAAGTGGCCTTGAGCGCTTCGCTGGCATGGGTGTTGATCGAGACACACGCACCGGATGTCAGCATCGGATACAAACCGAACGCCAGGCTTGAGGAATTGATCATTTCTTCGACCTGAGCCGACACTACTTTGGGCATGCCCATGCCGCCGAACGCCGGGTCACCACCGACACCGACCCAACCACCGTCAGCGTACGTCTGATAAGCCTCGGGGAATCCGGCCGGAGTGGTCACGACGCCGTCATTCCAGTGGCAGCCCTCTTCATCGCCACTCCGACTGAGCGGCGCGATGCTTTTGCTGGTGACTTTACCCGCCTCTTCGAGAATGGCCTCTACCGTGTCGGCGTCCACTGTTTCGGCCAACGCCGGCAGCTGAGCCCAAAGCGTGGCAACCTCGAAAACTTCATTAAGGACGAAGCGCATATCACGCAGGGGCGCTTTGTAGTCAGCCATGGCAAACCTCGCAAAAAATTGAGCCGGTGTAACGGAGACATCAAGTGTAACCGAACACCATTTGCGACACATAGGGTCGAAGCATGACCAATTTGTAATTTTTGGTCATGCTCATTGAGACGATGCAGCGCTCACGACCGGCTAGGGATTACAAGGCGAACAGCTGCGCGGGCAACTGCATCAGGCAATCACTGCCCGCCTCGATGGCCGCTTGGTGGGCACCGGTGCGCGGCAACAGACGCTTGAAGTAGAACGCGCAGGTCGCCAGCTTGGCCTGGCAATAATCCGCCTCGCCGCTGCCGTCCTCCAGCTGAGTCTGAGCCACCAGTGCCATGCGCAACCACAGGTACCCAAGAATGATATAGCCGCTGTACATCAGGTAATCCAGCGCAGCTGCGCCCACTTCGTCCGGGTTTTTCATGGCCGCCATGCCGATGTGGGTGGTCAGTTCGCCCCACTGTTTGTTTAACCCACTCAACTGCGCAACGAAGCCCTTGAGCTGTGGATGCCCGGCATTGGCTTCGCAAAATGTGTGGACGATTTTGGTGAAGCCACGCAGCAGTTTTCCTTGACTGCCCAATACTTTGCGGCCGAGCAAATCGAGGGCCTGAATGCCGTTGGTGCCTTCATAAATGGGTGCAATCCGACAGTCGCGCACCAACTGCTCCATGCCCCACTCACGAATATAGCCGTGGCCGCCGAAGACCTGCATGCCATGGTTGGTCACTTCCAGGCCGGTCTCGGTCATGAACGCTTTGCAGATCGGCGTGAGGAACGCCAACAGGTTTTCCGCCTCCTCGCGCTGACCCGCGTCGCTGCTCATGTGTGCGGTATCGAGCAACTGGGCAGTCATGTACGTCAGTGCGCGATTGCCTTCGTTGAAGGCTTTCATGGTCAGCAACATGCGGCGAACATCAGGGTGGACAATGATCGGATCAGCGACCTTATCCGGCGCTTTGGGGCCGGTCAGCGCACGCATCTGTAAACGTTCATTGGCGTATTTTATCGCACCCTGGAAGCTGGCTTCGCCCAGGCACAAGCCCTGCATCCCCGTGCCCAGGCGTGCGTGGTTCATCATGGTGAACATGCAGTTGAGGCCCTTGTTGGCCTCGCCGATCAGGTAACCGGTGGCGCTGTCGAAGTTGAGCACGCAGGTGGCCGACGCCTTGATCCCCATCTTGTGTTCGATCGAACCACACGACACGCCGTTGCGCTGGCCCGCGTCGCCTGCGGCGTCCGGCAAGAACTTGGGCACAATGAACAGCGAGATGCCTTTGGTGCCCGCCGGTGCATCCGGCAGTTTCGCCAGTACCAGGTGCACGATATTCTGGCTCATGTCGTGTTCGCCAGCGGAGATAAAAATCTTGCTGCCGGACACGGCGTAGCTGCCATCCGCTTGCGGTACGGCCCGGGTTTTGATGATGCCCAGGTCGGTACCGCAGTGGGCTTCAGTCAGGCACATAGTCCCGGTCCATTGACCTTCAGTCAGCTTGCTCAGGTAGGTCTGTTTCTGCGCGTCAGTGCCGTGGGTATGGATCGCCGACATCGCGCCATGGGTCAAGCCGGGGTACATCCCCCAGGACGTATTACTCGACCCGATCATTTCGCTGATGACCAAGCCCAGAGACAATGGCAGTCCCTGCCCGCCATAAGCCGGATCCGCTGCCAGGCCGTGCCAGCCGCCCTCGACGTATTGGGCAAACGCTTCCTTGAAGCCCTTGGGTGTGGTGACCACGCCCTGATCGAAATGACAGCCTTCTTCATCGCCAGACCGGTTCAGCGGCGACAGCACCTGTTCGCAGAATTTGGCCCCTTCTTCAAGGATTGCGCTGACCATATCCGGGCTCGCGTCGTCAGCTCCGAGCCTTGCGTAATGAGCTGGAAAGTCAAAAACGTAGTCGATCAGAAAGCGCATATCGCGCAGGGGAGCTTTATAGTCAGGCATGGTTTTTTCTCCGGCAGCAGATGCGTCAACCTACTGCGCAGACCTGACCCGAACAACCACACTAGAGACGCTGAATGCGCCGTCATCACTCAACCGCCAGCGCCAGCCATCCGCACTGCGCCGCTGCGGCTCTGGCCGTGGAACATCACGCAATTGCGCCCTGCACCTTTGGCACTGTAGAGCGCCTGGTCGGCAGACTTGAGGACTTCCTCGGCAGTTCGGTGGTCCACTTGCCGTTCGGCGACACCGATACTGACGGTCACCGAAACGCTGCTCGCCTGGGCACTGCTTCTGCGTTGACGACCCTGTTGATCGTCTTGTGGACGATCCTGATTGCGTAGATGAATGTTGTATGTGGCGATGGCTTCGCGGATCGCCTCCAGGTGGGGCATGCATTCTTCCAGCGTCTTGCCCGCGAACACCACGGCAAATTCTTCACCGCCATAGCGGTAGGCACGACCACCGCCAGTGACTTTCGACAACTTGCTGGCCACCAGACGCAGCACCTGATCGCCGACGTCATGCCCATGGGTGTCGTTGAATTTCTTGAAGTGATCGACGTCGGTCATCGCCAACACATAATTACGCCCCAGGCGCTGCATGCGCTCATTAAGCGCACGACGACCAGGCAGTCCGGTGAGCTCATCGCGAAAGGCCATTTGATAAGCCTCATGTGCAACGGCCGCAGCAATCATCAGCATCACCTGGCTGCACATGACATTCAGGGTGAACGGCAGAATGAATGTTTTTGGCAGCGCCCAGAACAACCCCACCAAACCCACTATCTGAGCAGCGTGCAACGGACGCGGTTTGCGTAGGTATTGCACCGTCAACAAGACGAAGCTCGCAAAAAATACCGGGTACGCCAACTGAATCAGGCTCATCCAGTTGCCATGCAGGGCCGGCCAGCGGATCACCGCCAGCCAGCTCAGCAGCGCCTGTGGATAACTTTGCTCCAACGCCAGGGCGACACTACCAACCGCGAACAATACGGCAAAGCGGGCCACCAGATCGCGGAACAAATGGGTGCGCTCCTCCCATGCAGCGAACACACCGAACAACAGCGGCAGCAACAGGCAGCACAGGTGAAAGACCACGGCAGCGTCTTCACGCACCTTGCCATTGTCTCGGTAATAATCGGTCTGGGTGTCGAGCAGGAAGTAGGCGGTGTAGACCGTGATCATCAGAAACAGCTCGCGCTGACGCCGATAGACCCCGCAGTAAGCACCACCCAATAACAGAACCAGGGTTGGCAGCACGTTGAACAGCGAAGTGAAGAAGACGTTGAGGTCCTTCACGTACGCAGCAGCAAGCCCCGCAACCAACAGCAACAACGATGGCAGGAAATGACTAAAACGTACGGGAGAAAAACGCGGCAAGGGGGATGACTCCTACCCGGCGTAACAATAGAAATATCGACAGATGGCATTGTGCCTGCACTGCCTGCGTTAAGCACTCAAATGGCTCAAAAACATGCTCAAGTCTTTGTTAGCGGCCACACCGGGGAAATCTGAACGTAAAAAAGCCGCTTCCCCCATAGGAGAAGCGGCTTTTCAGAGGCTGCGCGAGGGTTTAGTAACCCAGAGCGAAGTTTTCTTCTTTCATGTCCATCAGGTTGTTTGCACCCGACAGCATGGTCACAACGTGTGTACGGGTACGCGGCAGAATGCGCTGGAAGTAGAAACGTGCTGTTTGCAGCTTGGCTGTGTAGAACGCTTCTTCACTGGTACCGGCAGCGAGCTTTTCCGCCGCCAGACGCGCCATGTCAGCCCAGAAATAAGCCAGACATGCATAACCGGAATACATCAGGTAATCCACCGACGCAGCACCGACTTCTTCGCGATCCTTCATGGCCGCCATACCAACCTTCATGGTCAGCTCGCCCCACTCTTTGTTCAGCGCAGCCAACGGCTCGACGAACTCTTTGACGGCTTCGTTGCCTTCGTTGGTCTGGCAGAACTTGTGGACGATCTTGGTGAAGCCCTTGAGCGCTTCGCCTTGGGTCATCAACACTTTACGGCCGAGCAGGTCCAACGCCTGAATACCGGTGGTGCCTTCGTACAGCATGGAAATACGGCTGTCGCGAACGTTCTGCTCCATGCCCCACTCGGCGATGAAGCCGTGTCCACCATAGATCTGCACACCATGGTTAGCGGACTCGAAGCCCACTTCAGTCATGAAGGCCTTCGCAATCGGGGTCATGAACGCCAACAGGGCGTCTGCTTGTTTCTTCTGCTCAACGTCCTGGCCGTACTTGACGATGTCGACCAGCTTGGCAGTGAAGTACACCATCGCACGGTTGCCTTCGGCGAAGGCTTTCATGGTCAACAGCATGCGACGGACATCAGGGTGCACGATGATCGGGTCAGCGGCTTTTTCCGGCGCTTTCGGGCCAGTCAAAGAACGCATTTGCAGGCGATCACGCGCATATTTCAGGCCGCCCTGGAAGCCGATCTCGGCGTGAGCCAGGCCTTGCAACGCAGTGCCCAAACGCGCGGTGTTCATAAAGGTGAACATGCAGTTCAGGCCTTTGTTCGCCTGGCCGATCAGGAAACCGGTGGCCGCGTCGAAGTTCATCACGCAGGTCGCGTTACCGTGGATGCCCATTTTGTGTTCGAGGGAGCCACAGTTCACGGCGTTGCGAGCGCCGATGCTGCCGTCAGCGTTTGGCAGAAACTTCGGCACGATGAACAGCGAGATACCTTTGGTGCCAGCCGGTGCGTCCGGCAGACGTGCCAGCACGATATGGACGATGTTGTCGGCCATGTCGTGTTCGCCAGCAGAAATGAAGATTTTGGTGCCCGTAACTTTGTAGGAACCGTCAGCCTGAGGTTCGGCTTTGGTGCGCAACATGCCCAAATCGGTACCGCAGTGCGATTCGGTCAGACACATGGTGCCGGTCCATTCGCCGGAAACCAGCTTGGTCAGGTAAGCCTGCTGCTGTTCTTCGGTGCCGTGCTCGGAAATGGTGTTCATCGCGCCATGAGACAGGCCTGGGTACATCCCCCACGACCAGTTGGCTTCGCCAACCATTTCACTGACTGCCAGACCCAGCGACTCAGGCAGGCCTTGGCCGCCATGCTCGACGTCATGAGCCAGGCTTGGCCAGCCGCCTTCCACGAATTGTTGATAAGCCTGCTTGAAACCCGACGGGGTTTTCACGCCGGACTCGCTCCAGGTGCACCCTTCGGTGTCGCCGACACGATTCAGCGGAGCCAACACCTGCTCACAAAACTTGGCGCCTTCCTCAAGAATGGCGTCAACCATGTCTGGAGTAGCGTCCTGGCAAGCCGGCAGGCTTTGATAATGCGCTTCATAACCGAGCAGTTCGTCACGAACGAAGCGAATATCACGCAAGGGGGCCTTGTAGTCAGGCATAGCGATAAACCTCTGCTGATGAATCCTGGAATGAATGACCGATCGGTCGCTGTGGGGATTTCCCCAACCACCTGACAATCTCAAGTTGCCTAGCGGTCAAACAGTTGTTTGAAACATACGTTTACGACCAAACCTTGTCAAGCTTAGCAAGCGAGCCATTCATCGCCGATGGGCTGTACATCCCGCGCGCAAAGGTCCGCAGCCGCAGACAAGCACGCTCAAGACGACTATGCCGAGCAGTCTCGAAAAAGAAATTTTAGTTGAGCGTAAAAGAGGTAGGGGTGTATCGCGGTGCGCGGGCGCGCACCGAAAGGACTGAATTCAAGCGTGGGTATCGATCAGCGTGCCAAGCACTTCATCGGAAGCCTTGGCGACCTTGACCCCGAGATCTGCCTGGATCTTGCCCATAGACAGTTCCACCGCACTGGAGGCCAGGTCGGTTTGCCGGCTGCGATCAACCGAATGCAGGCGGTCAGCCTGGTAGTTGGACGACTGGTTATTCGCGGAGGTTTCGACCCCGTTTTGGGCGATCTGGCTGGCCGCTTGATCGACACGCGCCTGCCCGCCCTGAATGCTGCTCAGGCCCGAGTAGAAAGCAGTGTTTCCGGAGATTTCCATACGACGGTCCCTCAGTTCATAAAGCGAACCCGGTCATTGAAGCAGACTGAAACCTAAAAGGCCCGACAAAAAGACTAATAGCAATTGGCCGCACGATAGTCAAAGTACTTTTGACGCAGCACTGTCGCGCAGCAAACCCGGTCAATTGTAGGCGCTGCCGAAGGCTGCGATAGACGGCGTGAGCCCCTCAGGTCGCCCCTTAATCCAGCAACTCCAGATGAAGAAATTCCGCCACGGCCTCAGCCGTCGGTTTTTTCAGCCGAGGCACGCGTCCCAGGCACGGCGCTGGCAAGCGTTCGGCCAGGGTGGCGAGGTTTTCTTCCAGGCGAGCCGTCTTGCCATCGATAATGTTGGCGACCCAGCCCGCCAGCTGCAGGCCGTCCCGGGCGATGGCTTCGGCGGTCAACAGTGCGTGGTTGATGCAACCCAGACGCACCCCAACTACCAAAATCACGGGCAATTGCAGTGCCTTTGCAAGATCGGACAGATTGCTCTGGTCGGCGAGCGGCACGCGCCAGCCCCCAGCCCCTTCAATCAGGGTGAAGTCAGCACCCTTGCTCAATAGATAGCGCATGGGTTCCAGCAGAGATTGCACGGTCAATGCCACGCCAGCTTCGCGCGCCGCCAAATGGGGAGCGATGGCCGGCTCGAATGCCACCGGGTTCACCTCTTCATAGGTCAGCGTCACTGAGCACTCCGCCAGCAGTGCCAGTGCATCGGCGTTGCGCAGCCCCTCGGGGCTGACAATGCAACCCGATGCTACGGGTTTGCCCGCTACCGTGCTCAAACCTGATTGGCGAGCGGCATACAGCAGCCCGGCAGCAATGGTGGTTTTACCGATGTCCGTATCGGTGCCCGCGATGAAATACGAACGGCTCATCTCAGTACCTTCTGTTCAAGGTTTTTCCAACACCGCGTAGACCACTTGGTAAGTGGCCGGCAGCCCTTCGCTCTGGCGAAAATGCTCATACGCGTCGATCAATCCCAGTATGCGCGCGCGTCCGGTCAAACCACCGGGTCGGCCAGGGTTGAGGTTGTGCGCGCCGAGGGCTTTCAGCTCATGAGTCAGGCTGCGCACGTCCGGGTAATGCAGGACATGGGGCTGCACTTCGAGGCTTCGCACCCGCAAGCCACTGGCCGCGCACAGCTGTTGATAGTCGTCGAGCGGGCGGAAATGGTTAACGTGCACCAGGCCGTCCACCGCCTGCCAGCTTTCGCGCAGCTCATATAAGGTGCCGACACACAGGCTGGCAAACGCCAACACGCCCCCCGGTTGCAGCACACGCCGCGCTTCGCTGAGCACCGCAGCAAAGTCCGCGCACCACTGCACCGCAAGGCTGGAAAAAATCAGCCCACAGCTTTGATCCACCAACGGCAGGCGCTCGGCATCACCGGCGACAAAGTGCTGCGCCCCGCCCGATGGACGCGCATGACGCAACATGCCTTCGGCGATATCCAGCGCGAGGCCTTCGCTCTGGGTGAAATGTTCAGCCAGCGCGCGACTGAAATAACCAGTGCCGCTGCCCAGGTCCAGCCAGCGCGATGGGTTCAGCGGAGGCGGCAAGCGTGCGAGCAGTTCGCTGCCCACGGCGCGCTGCAATTCGGCGACGCTGTCGTAGCTGGCCGCTGCACGGGAAAAGGACGCGGCAACCTGACGCTTGTCGGGCAAGGCACCGGACAGGGTGGTGTTTGGTTGTTTGAAACAGGATAAATCAGTCATCACCCGACTCATGCAAAAAGGCCTGAATTGCCGCAGCCACTCCGTGGGGATTTTCCAAGATGAACGCATGACTGGCCTCTTCGATCAGGCCAACCTCGACATCAGGCAGCAGGGTCAGCACATCACTGGCAGCCTCTGCCGGTACCAGCGCATCAAGGCCCGCGAACAGGTGCAGTTGCGGACCACGATAGGCCTGTAAGGCAAGCCGGGTATCGAGCTGCCCCAGCAACTTCAAGCCATTGAGCAGCACGTCAGCCGGGGTGTGGGGTGCACCGGCATACAGCAGGCGCGCCAGACCGCGCGGGTCTTCGGCACCTTGCACGCACAACAGGCTGAAGCGCTTGAGCGTGCCCAAGGGATCGGCGCTGCACCCTGCAAGAAACGCATCGAAGTCCTCGGGCGGCATCGCGCTGGGCCAGGCGTCACGCGATACAAAACAGGTGTTGCTGGCAAACGTCAGCAAACCACAGCAACGATCGCCGCGGCGCGCAGCCAGTTCCGCTGCCAGCATGCCACCGAGCGACCAGCCGCCAAGCCATGCGTTATCCGGCAACGTGGCGTCCAGTTCATCGAGCAGCTCACTCAGCTCGACGTTTCCGAAAGCGGACACGTCGAACTCGGGTAGCGGCTCTACTTCAACCCGCAAATGTTCGTCCAGACCGCGTAAAGCAGCAGCCAACGGCTCCAGCGGCGAGATCCCGAGACCCCAGCCCGATAGCAAAACAAGACGATCACGCATGGCCTGCTTCCACCGATTCGCATGTGTCGAGCAGCGGGTAACACTGCGCCAATGCACTTAACAATAGCTGCACTTGCGCCTGGCTGTGAGCCGCGGACAAGGTCACGCGCAAACGCGCACTGCCGGCGGGCACGGTAGGCGGGCGAATCGCGGTCACCAGCAGGCCGCGCTCACGCAGCATCTGCGACAGGCGCAAGGCGCGGCCACTGTCGCCAATCAGGATCGGCTGGATCGGGGTGAAGCTGTCCATCAGTTGCAGGCCGATCTGCTCGGCACCGCTACGGAACTGCTGAATCAAACGCGTCAGATGCTCCCGACGCCAATGCTCAGTGCGCAACAGCTCAAGGCTTTTCAGCGTGGCGCAGGCCAGCGCAGGCGGTTGGCTGGTGGTGTAAATGTAGGGCCGGGCGAACTGGATCAGGGTTTCGATCAAATCGTCACTGCCCGCGACAAATGCCCCGGCCGTGCCGAACGCTTTGCCGAGCGTGCCGACCAATACAGGCACGTCCTCCAGGCTCAAGCCTAAGTGCTCGACGATCCCCGCCCCGGTGGCGCCCAACGGGCCAAACCCATGGGCGTCGTCAACCATCAACCAGGCGCCTTTGGCCTTCGCCGCTTGCGCCAACGCTGGCAGGTCGGCCAGGTCGCCGTCCATGCTGAACACGCCATCGGTGACCACCAGCGTATTACCGCTGGCTTTCTCCAGGCGCGCTGCAAGGCTGCTCGCGTCGTTGTGCAGGTAACGTGAAAACCGCGCACCGCTGAGTAAGCCGGCATCGAGCAAAGAGGCGTGGTTAAGGCGATCTTCCAACACCGTATCGCCCTGCCCGATCAGCGCCGTCACGGCACCCAGGTTGGCCATGTAGCCATTGGAAAACAGCAAGGCACGAGGACGACCGGTCAGGTCGGCAAGGGCTTCTTCGAGTTCATGGTGCGGACTGCTGTGGCCGATCACCAAATGCGAAGCACCACCGCCCACGCCCCAGCGTTCAGCACCTGCTCGCCAGGCGGCGACCACATCAGGGTGATTGGCCAGGCCCAGATAATCGTTGCTGCAAAAGGCCAACAAGGGCTGACCATCGACCACCACTGCAGGGCCTTGTGGGCTTTGTAACAGAGGGCGGTGGCGATACAACTGTTCAGCGCGACGAGCAGCCAGACGCGTGCGGAGATCGAAAGACATGCAGGCTCCGACGTTTAATGGGGAGAATCAGGCCGAGCCAGCGAAACCGGCTCGGCGACGTTGATCAGACCGACGCGGCGTCGTAGAACAGCTCGCTGCTTTTTTGCTCGACCAGCGCTTGCTCGATGGCCGCCTGATGCACTTCGTCCGCGTGCCCTTCGCGCGCTTCAGGAAGGATGCCCAGACGCGAGAACAGCTGCATGTCCTTGTCCGCCTGAGGGTTGGCGGTGGTCAGCAATTTGTCGCCGTAGAAAATCGAGTTGGCACCCGCGAAGAAGGCCAGGGCCTGCATCTGCTCGTTCATCGCTTCTCGGCCAGCGGACAAGCGCACGTGAGACTGAGGCATGAGGATGCGCGCCACGGCCAGCATCCGGATGAAATCGAACGGGTCGATGTCATCGGCGTTTTCCAGCGGCGTGCCAGCAACTTTGACCAGCATATTGATGGGCACCGATTCTGGATGCTCAGGCAGGTTAGCCAACTGAATCAGCAGCCCTGCACGGTCGTCCAGGGTCTCGCCCATGCCGAGAATGCCACCGGAGCAGATTTTCATCCCGGACTCACGCACATAGGCGAGCGTCTCCAGACGCTCGCCGTAGGTACGGGTGGTGATGATGCTGCCGTAGAACTCCGGTGAGGTGTCCAGGTTGTGGTTGTAGTAATCCAGACCGGCGGTGGCCAGCGCTTGGGTTTGATCTTGGTCGAGACGCCCCAGGGTCATGCAGGTTTCCAGGCCCATGGCTTTCACGCCTTTGACCATCTCCAGCACGTACGGCATGTCTTTAGCCGATGGATGCTTCCAGGCCGCGCCCATGCAGAAGCGCGTCGAGCCGATGGCTTTGGCGCGTGCGGCCTCTTCCAGGACTTTCTGCACTTCCATCAATTTTTCTTTTTCCAGCCCGGTGTTGTAGTGGCCGGACTGCGGACAGTATTTGCAATCTTCCGGGCAGGCGCCCGTCTTGATCGAGAGCAGGGTCGATACCTGCACGCGGTTGGCATCGAAATGAGCGCGGTGCACGGTCTGCGCCTGAAACAACAGGTCATTGAAAGGCTGTACGAACAGCGCTTTGACCTCGGCTAAAGTCCAGTCGTGACGCAGAGTGGCGGTGATGCTGGCGCTCATTGGGCGGCTCCTCGTTTGTTCTTTGGCTATTGCCTGTGCGGCGGGTCAAAACCGAAAGCCCACAGGCGCAACACGGATGTTCGGCATATTTAAGGAAGAGCCATGCGCTGTCAACCACCGAGCACGTTTCAGGTTTACATCTGGTTAAAAAGTAAACAATCGTGTTTGCTGTGCGACGAAACCACAGACGCAATTTTCCCCATCTGCACCGGCTGTGAAACCGATCTACCCTGGCTCGGCGATCAATGCGAGCGCTGCGCCCTGCCCATGCCGATGGCTGGCCTGACATGCGGCCAATGCCTGCGGCACCCGCCGGCCTTCAGTGAAGTGGTGGTGCCCTGGCGTTATGACTTCCCCATCGACAGCCTGGTCACACGGTTCAAGCATCAGGGTAAATGGCCCATGGGTCGCTTGCTCGCTGAATTGCTTGGGCAATCGCTGCACTATCGCTTCGCCGAAGGCCTGCCACGCCCGGATTGCCTGCTGCCAGTGCCGTTGGCCAGCAAACGCCTGCGCCAGCGCGGCTACAATCAAGCCGCGATGCTGGCCCGCTGGCTCGGTGCTCAAGTAGACATTCCGATGGACGAGCGCCTGTTGCTCCGGGTACTGGAAACGCCGGCTCAGCAAGGACTCGATGCTAAAGCCCGCAAACAAAATCTGCGCAAGGCCTTTGCATTGGCTGACAGCGCTCAGATAAAGGACCGTCATTTCGCGGTGGTCGATGACGTACTGACCACCGGCGCTACCGCCAATGCCCTTGCCCGGCTATTGATGGATGCCGGCGCCTGCAGGGTCGATGTCTATTGCCTGGCGCGCACGCCCAAGCCTGAGGATTGAGTGGACATACCTCATGCAAGCGCGTGGGACGACGCCATGAATTGCCTTACACTCCAAGCCTCACACTAAAGTCCGCCACCATGCCCCTGCCCCTCCTCCTGACCCAACACATGGTCCGCCGCCCGCAGCGTATTGCCCTGCTGCAGCACATCGCCGAGCAAGGTTCGATCACCCGCGCAGCGAAAAGCGCCGGCATGAGTTACAAGGCGGCGTGGGACGCCATTGACGAGCTGAACAACCTGGCGAAAGAACCCTTGGTTGTGCGCAACGTCGGCGGACGTGGCGGTGGCGGCGCGCAGTTGTCGGTAGAGGGCCTGCGCGTGCTGCGTCTCTATCAGCGCTTGCAGGCGTTGCAGTCTCAGGTACTGGAAGCGACTGAGGAAACCGCTGATCTGGATTTGCTCAGCCGTTTGATGCTGCGCACCAGCGCGCGCAATCAACTGCACGGTCGCATCGAAACCATCACTCGCCAGGGCCATAACGACCGGGTGCGCCTGCAACTGGCTGGCGACCTGTTCATCGATGCGCAAATCACCCATGAAAGCACCCTGAGGCTCGAACTGAAGATTGGCACCGACGTCGTGGCACTGATCAAGGCCGGATGGCTGGAGCTGCTCGGCGACGGACAGCCCGTAACATCCGGCCACAATTGCTTGACGGGAAAGATTGAAGACATTCTCGACGCAGAAGACGGGCCCAGTGAGGTTCGTATCTCATTGCCCAGCGGACAGACACTTTGCTCTTTGGCCGAGCCCACGCAGCTCTCCGCACTGCGACTGGAAAAAGGCGCCTCAGTTCGCGCGCAGTTCGCACCGTCCTGCGTGCTGCTGGGTACGCCGTTGTAACGACCGCTGAACCTCGAAACCGACACATAAACGTCATGTGGGCTTACTAAGGTGACTGCCAAACCAAGCAGGGAGCCCGTCATGAGCCTATTAGAAGACAACCAGCCCACCGACCTTGAACAGCTGATAGGTCTGAGTCGACGTCGCTTCATCGGTGCGGGCGCCCTGTGCGGTGCGGCGATGTTTCTGGGCGGCAACCTGCTGAGCCGCAGCGCATTGGCCACCAGCGTCAGCGCAGCATCGAGCACGCTCCTCGGCTTCGCCAGTATCCCCGCCTCCACCCAGGACAGCATCAGCCTGCCGCCCGGTTATAAAGCTTCGGTCCTGATCAGTTGGGGCCAGCCACTGCACACCGATGGCCCCGCGTTCGACCCCAGCGGCAAAGGCAGCGCCAAGGCGCAAGAAGCCCAGTTCGGCGACAACAACGATGGCATGAGTCTGTTTCCGTTTCCCGGCAAGGAAAACGATCACCGCGCGTTGATGGCGATCAACAATGAATACACTCACTATCGCTACCTGTTCGATCACGGCCAAGACCCACAATCCGCCGACGACGTGCACAAGGCCCTGGCCAGTGAAGGCGTGTCGGTCATCGAAGTGCGGCGCGAGGGCGAGCAATGGCGATTCGTTCAGGGTTCGCCTTATAACCGGCGTATTCACGGTAATTCGCCGATCCGCCTGAGCGGCCCCGCAGCGGGTCATGCCTGGCTGAAAACGGCGGCTGACAGCAGCGGCGAACACGTGCTTGGCACTTTCCAGAACTGCGCCAACGGTAAAACACCCTGGGGCACGTACCTGACCTGTGAAGAAAACTTCACCGATTGTTTCGGCAGCAGCAATCCCGAACAGGTGTTCGACGCCGGGCTCAAACGCTACGGTGTCGTGGCCGCCAGCAAAGACATCAACTGGCACCCACACGACCCTCGCTTCGACCTGGCAAAGACCCCCAACGAGATCAACCGGCATGGCTGGGTGGTCGAGATAGACCCGTTCGATCCGGCATCGACGCCAATCAAACGCACCGCGCTGGGCCGTTTCAAGCATGAAAACGCCGCACTAACCGAAACCAGGGATGGCCGCGCGGTGGTGTACATGGGCGACGATGAGCGTGGCGAGTTCATTTACAAGTTCATCAGCCGCGACAGGATCGATCACCAGAACCCCAAAGCCAATCGCGACCTGCTCGACCACGGCACCTTGTATGCGGCGCGCTTCGATGGCGGCGACAGCAACCCCGATCACCCTAGAGGACAGGGTCAGTGGATCGAACTGACTCATGGCAAGAATGGCATCGATACGGCCAGTGGTTTCGCCAACCAGGCTGAAGTACTCATCCATGCGCGCCTGGCAGCCAGCGTGGTGAACGCCACGCGCATGGACCGTCCGGAGTGGATCGTGGTCAGCCCAAAGGATGGCCAGGTGTATTGCACGCTGACCAATAACGCAAAACGCGGCGATGACGGCCAGCCAGTCGGAGGTCCAAATCCGCGGGCAAAAAATCAGTATGGGCAAATCCTGCGCTGGCATGAAAGCGCTGGCAATCCGGCCGCTATGACGTTCGCCTGGGACTTGTTCCTGATCGCTGGCAACCCGAGCGTCCACGCCGGTACACCGAAAGGCGGCTCAAGTAACATCACCCCGGCAAACATGTTCAACAGCCCGGATGGGCTTGGGTTCGATGACGCCGGGCGGTTGTGGATTCTGACCGATGGCGATGTGAGCAACACCGGAGACTTTGCCGGCATGGGCAACAACCAAATGCTGTGCGCCGACCCGGACAGCGGCGAGATCCGCCGTTTCATGGTCGGCCCGGTGGGCTGCGAAGTCACCGGCATCAGCTTCGCCCCGGACCAGCGAGCCTTGTTCGTCGGTATCCAGCATCCCGGTGAAAACGGCGGTTCGACCTTCCCGGAACACCTGCCCAACGGCAAACCGCGCTCCTCGGTGATGGTCATCACACGGGACGACGGAGGGATCGTCGGTGCCTGAATCGCGGGCAAGCGCGCCCCTGCACCATCGCCGTCGCCGCAAACCATCCGCGTTGCGCTACCATGACTGGCCCGACGCGGCAGCCTGCTGCGCGCAGGAGTAAGCATGGCCCACCCGTTTGCAACACTCACGCCCGATCTGGTACTCGACGCTGTCGAAAGCATTGGTTTTCTCAGCGACGCCCGCATTCTGGCGCTGAACAGTTATGAGAACCGCGTCTATCAAGTCGGCATCGAAGACGGCCAGCCGCTGATCGCCAAGTTCTATCGACCACACCGCTGGACCAACGAAGCCATCCTCGAAGAACACAGCTTTACCTTCGAACTGGCAGCGGTGGATATTCCCGTGGTGGCGCCGATGGTGCACAACGGCAAAACCCTGCACGAACATGCCGGCTTCCGTTTCACCTTGTTTCCGCGCCGTGGCGGGCGGGCGCCGGAGCCGGGCAACCTGGATCAACTGTATCGCCTGGGCCAACTGCTCGGCCGTATCCATGCCGTGGGTGCAACCAAGCCCTTCGAGCACCGCGAAGCTTTGGGCGTGAAGAATTTCGGCCACGATTCGCTGACGTATCTGCTGGAAAACAACTGCGTCCCGCGCAGCCTGCTGCCGGCTTATGAGTCCGTCGCCCGCGACCTGCTCAAGCGCGTCGAAGACGTGTACGCCGCCACGCCACACACCAACATCCGCATGCACGGCGATTGCCACCCTGGCAACATGATGTGTCGCGATGAGATGTTCCACATCGTCGACCTCGATGACTGCCGCATGGGTCCAGCGGCGCAGGACATCTGGATGATGCTGGCCGGGGATCGCCAGGAGCGCCTGAGCCAACTCTCGGAACTGATGGACGGCTACGGCGAATTCCATGACTTCAACCCCCGTGAACTGGCGTTGATCGAGCCGTTGCGTGCGCTGCGTCTGATGCACTACAGCGCATGGCTGGCGCGGCGCTGGGACGATCCGGCCTTCCCGCACAGCTTCCCTTGGTTTGGCACCGAACGTTATTGGGGTGACCAGATCCTCGCTTTGCGCGAACAAATGTCGGCGCTCAATGAAGAGCCGTTGAAGCTGTTCTGACTCGCCGGACCTTTAACCTGAAGAACGGGTACCACACCCTCCAAGTGGCGCCCGGTGACGGCAGACACCCTAATAATTAGCTGCCTAAGGAACATGCATGCAAGTCGCCAACCCGCGTCGCGGGTATATTCTGGGCCTTATCGCCTACATCACCTGGGGACTGTTTCCGCTTTATTTCAAAGCCATCGCGGCCGTCCCCTCCATTGAAATCATTGTTCACCGCGTGCTCTGGTCCGCGCTGTGCGGCTCGCTGTTGCTGCTGGTCTGGAAGCACCCTGGGTGGTGGCGTGAGTTGCGCGACAACCCTCGCCGTCTGGCGATTCTGGCGCTCAGCGGCTCCCTGATCGCGGCCAACTGGCTGACGTATGTGTGGGCGGTGAATAACGGACGCATGGTTGAAGCCAGCCTCGGTTATTACATCAATCCGCTGGTGAACGTGTTGCTCGGCATGTTGCTCTTGGGCGAACGTCTGCGGCCCCTGCAATGGCTGGCCGTCGGCTTGGCCGCCGTCGGGGTCGCGCAGCAGGTCTGGCAGGTCGGCAGTCTGCCGTGGGTGTCGTTGGTGCTGGCACTGACCTTCGGTTTCTACGGACTGATCCGCAAAAAAGCGCCCGTGGCGGCATTGCCGGGCCTGGTGGTGGAAACCTGGTTACTGGTCCCTCTGGCGATTGGCTGGTTGTTGCTCAATCCAATGGCGGTCAGCGCTCAAGCCAGTTTCTGGACGACCTCTCAGGCCTGGTGGCTGGCGGCCGCAGGACCGATCACGGTCATGCCGCTGATCTGCTTCAACGCAGCGGCGCGTCATTTGCCGTACACCACGCTGGGCTTCCTGCAATACATCGCGCCCACTCTGGTCCTGTCGCTGGCGGTTCTGGTGTATGGCGAGCACTTGGCGGCCAGTACGCTGCTGACGTTTGCGTTTATCTGGGCTGGACTGGCGGTGTACAGCGTTGATATATGGCTGCGTTCACGCCGCTGAAACTGATCGAAAAACGTACAAATCCCTGCACGCCACGACAGCCGTGGCTTGCAGCGATCTCTCCAGAGGTTATCCACAGCCTCATTCAACTTATTTGTGCACAAGCCATTGAAACTGTTGGTTTTTTGATCAGTTCCAGCAAAGCCTTGATGGCTATGGGCCGCAGCGCTGTCTCCCCAGGTTATCCACAGGCAGGTGCACGTATAACTTGGATAACCTTTTTTGCCCTCTGTGCGTCAAACCTCTGCTCGAAGCACCAACTCGACCATCAAATCATCCGCCAGATTCTCCAGACGTTTCTGCAGCACATCCAGGGACAAGGTCAGCGGCACAGCCAGAATTGCCTCGGCGTGAAACAGCGGCTCGCTGCTCATCGGTGCCGGCCTGACATCGGTTATCAATCGTTCGAGGTTAACGCCCTGTTCAGCGAGCAAGCGCGTGATGTCACGCACGATGCCGGGGCGATCATTGCCAACCAACTCCATCGCGATCGGCTTCCAGGTGCAGGACTGCTCTATTCCACCTTGTGCAATCAATACCTGAATACCGTGCGCCGACAGGCCCTGTAAGGCAACCACCAGCTCATCGTAGCCTTCTGCAGACACAGCCACTCTTAATATTCCGGCAAATTGCCCGGCCATCCGAGACATACGGCTTTCCAGCCAGTTGCCGCCATGCTCGGCGATACATTGGGCGATCCGCTCAACCTGGCCTGGCTGATCAGGCGCAAAAACAGTGAGTACGAGATGATCCACGGTCGGTTCCTCTTATTCTGCATGGGCCCAGGCCCCGATAAATCAGGGTTTTCGGAGCTGTCGGACAAGTATAGGCAACGCCTGCGGATGCGCTTTGGTCATCAAGGGATCATCGGTTTATTTAAAGGGCAGATCGTGTGCCGGTTTTAGAATCACCTGGAACAATCCTGAGGCTTTTTTAGAATATTCTGTCCCTCGGAGTGACCCGCACAAGACTACGGGTCGTTCAATGACGTATTTAGTCTGATTTTCACAACCGCAACTCATCATGTAGTATGCCGCAGCGAGCACTACATAACATTGGATTGATGTCTGCCAAGGCGCGTTTACAAACCCGTAGTTCCTTGCTGCACACGGTTGTGCGAGCAGCATGGGTCGAGCCCAGCCGCCAGCGATGGCATGTTCTGGCGCACGGGGTTTGATGAGCACGCCAAGGACTTTATTAGAAAGCTGAATAGCTGAGCAGAGTGAGGCAAGCAATGACTGAACACGTTCAAGTCGGTGGCCTGCAGGTCGCCCAAGTCCTGTTCGACTTCGTGAATAACGAAGCCATCCCTGGAACCGGCCTCGACGCCGCGAAGTTCTGGGTCGGTGCAGAGAAAATCATCAATGAACTCGCGCCGAAGAACAAAGCCCTACTCGCCAAGCGTGATGACTTCCAGGCGCAGATCGATGCCTGGCACCAGTCCCGCAAGGGCGTTGCGCACGACGCTGCGGCTTATAAAGCCTTCCTGCAAGAAATAGGTTATCTGCTGCCAGAAGCGGCGGACTTCCAGTTGACGACGCAAAACGTCGACGATGAAATTGCCCGCATGGCCGGCCCGCAACTCGTTGTGCCGGTAATGAACGCACGCTTTGCCCTCAACGCCTCGAATGCGCGTTGGGGTTCGCTGTACGACGCTTTGTACGGCACCGATGCCATCAGCGAAGCGGACGGTGCGGAAAAAGGCAAAGGCTACAACAAGGTCCGTGGCGACAAGGTCATTGCCTTCGCTCGTGCCTTCCTCGACGAAGCCGCGCCCCTGGCTGCTGGCTCGCACGTCGACTCAACCGGCTATAAAATCGTTGACGGCAAACTGGTCATCGCTCTCAAGGGCGGCAGCAACAGCGGCCTCAAAGACGACGCGCAACTGATCGGCTATCGCGGTCAGGCTGAGGCACCGACCGCCATCTTGCTCAAGCACAACGGTCTGCATTTCGAAATTCAGATCGACGCCACCAGCCCTGTCGGCCAAACCGACGCAGCCGGCGTCAAAGACGTGCTGATGGAAGCCGCGCTGACCACCATCATGGACTGCGAAGACTCGATCGCCGCCGTCGACGCTGATGACAAAGTGGTGGTGTACCGCAACTGGCTGGGCCTGATGAAAGGTGATCTGGCCGAACAGGTGTCCAAGGGCGGCGAGACATTCACCCGTACCATGAACCCCGACCGCACCTACACTGCACCGAATGGCGGCGAAGTGAGCCTGCACGGTCGTTCGCTGTTGTTCGTGCGGAACGTGGGTCACCTGATGACCATCGACGCCATTCTTGATAAAGACGGCAACGAAGTCCCGGAAGGTATTCTTGACGGCCTGATGACCAGCCTTGCTGCGATCCACAGCCTCAACGGCAAAAGCACGCTGAAAAACAGCCGCACCGGTTCGGTCTATATCGTCAAACCGAAAATGCACGGCCCCGAAGAAGCGGCGTTCACCAACGAGCTGTTCGGGCGCATCGAAGACGTCCTGAACCTGCCACGCAACACGCTCAAAGTCGGGATCATGGACGAAGAGCGTCGGACCACGGTCAACCTCAAGGCCTGTATCAAGGCTGCCAGTGAGCGCGTGGTGTTCATCAACACCGGCTTCCTCGACCGCACCGGCGACGAAATCCACACCTCCATGGAAGCAGGCCCAGTCGTGCGTAAAGCACAGATGAAAGCCGAGAAATGGATTGCTGCCTACGAAAACTGGAACGTCGATATCGGTTTGAGCTGCGGCCTGCAAGGTCGTGCGCAAATCGGTAAAGGCATGTGGGCCATGCCTGACCTGATGGCGGCGATGCTCGAACAGAAAATCGCTCACCCTCTGGCCGGCGCCAACACCGCTTGGGTACCTTCGCCGACCGCTGCTGCGCTGCATGCGCTGCATTACCACAAGGTTGACGTGTTTGCCCGCCAGGCCGAACTGGCCAAACGCGGTCGCGCCTCGATAGATGACATCCTGACCATCCCGTTGGCGCCAAACACCAACTGGACGGCCGATGAGATCCAGAACGAACTGGACAACAACGCCCAAGGCATCCTTGGTTATGTCGTGCGCTGGATCGATCAAGGCGTCGGTTGCTCGAAAGTGCCGGACATCAACGACATCGGCCTGATGGAAGACCGTGCCACGCTGCGTATCTCCAGCCAACACATCGCCAACTGGTTGCGCCATGGCGTCGTCAGCGAAGCGCAGGTGCTGGAAACCCTCAAGCGTATGGCACCCGTGGTCGACCGGCAGAATGCCAACGACCCGCTGTATCGCCCGCTGGCCCCGGATTTCGATAGCAATATCGCGTTCCAGGCCGCAGTAGAACTGGTGATCGAAGGGACTAAACAACCCAACGGTTACACCGAGCCGGTGTTGCATCGCCGTCGTCGTGAGTTCAAGGCAAAAAACGGGCTGTAAGCTGCAAAATGCGGTGTGTCTAATACACCGCATTCGCTTCCCACAGGGAATCGCGATTTTCTGTGGGAGCGAATTAACTCGCGAATAGCTGTACTCGCTCTACCTGACACCCCTCTCACTCCATCCCCAACTCACGCTTGACCAACGCCAGCAACTGCTTGGTATTGATCGGTTTGAGCAAAAAATCCACCACACTCAAGTGCATCGCCGCGATGGCGTCTTTCACGTTGGCGTCGCCGGAAACAATGATGATCGGCAGCGCCGCACGCTCGGACTCACGCACCTGACGAATCAAGTCCAGCCCACTGCACGGCGCCATCTTCAGATCGGTGATCAACAAACCGATGGATTCACGGGTGTTCAGCAGGTTCAACGCCATATTGCCACTGGCCGCTGTGAGACACCTGATGCCATTGAGGCTGAGAATCTCGGCCAATACCTCACGGGCGTCTTTATTATCATCGACGATCAGCACCCGCTGTTGCGCAGGCTCATCAGGCGCTTGCATCACCTGATTGAGGGCCTCGCGCTCTTCATCGCTCAAAATATCGAGGTCAGGCATACACTCTCATTCCTATCCAAAGCCCTGCTCAGACAGCGGATTGCCCTGATTTCGCGGTACGTCTCGTCGGCTTTTTACGTCCATGCTCACCTGCGAAACACACGATAACCACTGCGCCAATTTATGCGAACCCCGTTGGATTAAGTTAAGCATTTTTCAGCGATCCTAGACTTACGTCCAATGGGCACTGCCCTGCAAGCGGCCGACCATGAACCTCTAAAACCCATTCGATAAAAATCGACAAAAAAGTGCGGTAGTGGTCATGAGCAAAGCGGATGCTTTCACCCAGGCAGGCAAAACGGCGGTGTTGCAGAACATTCAGGGCACGATTCAGTTCTTGCAAAAATTCCCCCCGTTCAATCAGATGGAAAACGCTCACCTCGCGTATCTGGTCGAACAGTGCCAACTGCGTTTTTACGCGACGGGCGAAAGCATCATCAAGCCCAGTGAGGGACCGGTAGAGCACTTTTACATCGTCAAGCAAGGTCGCGTGGTCGGCGAACGCCCTCATGCAGTCAAGAGTGGCACCGAAACTACGTTCGAGATCACCACCGGGGAATGCTTCCCCTTGGCGGCGTTGCTGGGCGAGCGGGCTACCCGCACCGAGCATCTGGCGGCCGAAGACACCTTTTGCCTGCAACTGAACAAGCTCGCCTTCATCAAGCTGTTTGCCCTCTCCAACACCTTCCGTGATTTCGCCTTGCGCGGGGTCAGCAGCCTGCTCGACCAAGTCAATCAACAGGTTCAACAGCGCGCCGTGGAGACCCTCGGCATGCAGTATTCGTTGAACACGCGGCTCGGCGAATTGGCCATGCGTCATCCCGTAACGTGCAGCCATGACACGCCTTTGCGGGCGGCAGTCAAGCTGATGCACGATCAGCAAGTGGGCAGCATCGTGATTGTCGACGAGCGCAAGACACCGCTGGGCATCTTTACCCTGCGTGATTTGCGCCAAGTGGTGGCCGATGGCGTTGAGGACTTGGGCCTACCCATCGAACAGCGAATGACTCAGTCGCCATTTTTTCTCAGCCCCGATGCCACCGCCTTCGATGCCGCCATCGCTATGACCGAACGGCATATCGCCCACGTTTGCCTGGTCAAGGACAAGCGCTTGTGCGGCGTGGTGTCCGAGCGCGACTTGTTCTCTTTGCAACGCGTGGACCTGGTGCATTTGGCACGGACCATCCGCACCGCCCCACGCATTGAAAGCCTGGTCAACCTGCGCGGGGAAATCGTGCAATTGGTCGACCGCATGCTTGCCCACGGAGCCTCGTCGACCCAGATTACCCAGATTATCACCCTGCTCAACGACCACACGGTGTCCAGGGTCATCGAGCTGACGCTGGCAGAAAAAGGCGACCCCGGCATCGCGTTCACCTGGCTGTGCTTCGGCAGTGAAGGCCGTCGCGAACAGACGCTGCTCACCGACCAGGACAACGGCATCCTGTTCGAAGCCCGCGACGCCGCACACGCGGCTGATATCCGTGGGAAGTTATTGCCTCTGGCGCAACAGATCAACCAAAGCCTGGCGCAGTGCGGATTTACCCTGTGCAAGGGCAACATCATGGCCGGCAACCCGGACCTGTGCCTGTCCCGCGCGGAATGGTCACGGCGCTTCAGCGCGTTCATTCGCGAGGCTACACCTGAAAACCTGCTGGCCTCGACGATTTATTTCGACTTGCGGGTGGTGTGGGGCAATGAGCAAGGCGCCGATCAACTGCGCCAGGAAATTCTTGATCAAATTGCCGACAACCGCCTGTTCCAGCGCATGATGGCCGAAAATGCGCTTCGTCATCAGCCGCCCGTGGGGCGCTTCCGTGACTTCGTGCTCGCGCGCAAAGGCGGTGAAAAAGCCACGCTTGACCTTAAAGTCCAGGGTCTGACCCCCTTTGTCGACGGCGCCCGCCTATTGGCCTTGTCCAATGGCATCGAAGCCAGCAACACCTTGGAACGCTTTCGTCAATTGGTCGCCAAAGGTGTGATCGAACCGCTCGACGGTGCCGCCTATGAAGAGGCCTATCACTTCATTCAGCAAACCCGCATGCAGCAACATCAAATGCAAAGCCGGCAAAATCAGCCGTACTCCAACCGGGTCGACCCGGACATTCTCAACCACCTGGACCGACGAATTCTGCGTGAGTCGCTGCGCCAGGCCCAACGCCTGCAAAGCAGCCTGACGCTGCGTTATCAGCTATGAATCTGAATCTATTCGGTTGGCTACGCACGCACGCCCCTCACTTGAACGCACACCAACAGCAACGGCTGGAGCAGCTACTGCCCTGTGCCGCGCTCAACAAGAGTCCGCTGCGCCAACAACGCTGGGTGGTCCTGGACCTGGAAACCACGGGATTGAACCTGAACCGTGATCAAGTGCTGTCGATTGGCGCGGTGGTGATCGAGGACGGTGCCATCGACCTTTCTCAACAGTTCGAGCGGACCTTGCTGCGCTCGGATCACAAGGTCAGCCCCAGCGTGTTGATTCACGGTCTGGGCCCCAGCGCCATTGCCGCCGGCTGCGACCCGGCTGATGCCCTTCTGGACCTGATGGAGTTCGTCGGCAGTAGCCCGATAATGGCGTTTCATGCGGCGTTTGACCGGCACATGCTCGGCCGCGCCTTGAAAGACAGCCTCGGTTATCGCTTGCAGCACAGCTTTTTCGATGTCGCCGAGATGGCGCCGATGCTTTGCCCTCAGGCGCACATTCGTAAGGGTGGGCTGGACGCCTGGACCGCGTTCTTCGGCCTGCAAGCCGGCGAACGTCATCACGCCAGCGCCGACGCATTGGTCACCGCCGAGCTGGCGCTGATTCTGTTCAGCTACGCCCGCCGCCAACAAATCGACAGCCCGGCAAGCCTCGACCAACAATTGAGCCACTGGCGCAAACGCCAGGAAACTCATTCGTTTTAAGTGCCGCTGGTATTCAGTCCAAAGCCCCCAAAGTGAGCTGATTGGCGTGGTGACGCCGATCTGCGCGACAGTGGGTGGAACATGTTGTCTTGGGTCGGGATGGAGTGCCGATACGCCTTAGTGTTAGTGCGCGGGGGATTGTTGGCGCGTTGACGGATCGTCATTGCGGACAATCCACACGCTGATTAGTCTAGGCTCCTGTCTCATCCGAGGAATTCCCATGTCCGTTCCCAGCATGACCTTGTTCTACAACCTGGCATCGCCCTTTGCGCGCAAAGTGCTGATCCTGCTGCACGAGACCGGGCAACTTGATCGAGTGGCGTTGCTGCCGACGCAGGTCAGCCCTGTCAGTCCAGACGCAGCGCTCAATCAGGGCAATCCGGCTGGCAAGTTGCCGGCGCTGCGTTTGGCTGACGGCAATGTGATTCATGACAGCCGGGTGATTCTCGAATACCTCGACACCCAGCATGTCGGCAATCCACTGATTCCGCGTGAAGGCTCGGCGCGCTGGAGACGTTTGACCCTGGCATCTCTGGCCGACGCGCTGCTCGATGCGGCGCTGCTGATTCGGTATGAAACCGCCCTGCGGCCGCCGGAGAAACACTGGGACCTGTGGCTGGACAATCAAGCCGAAAAAATCCGGCGCTCGCTGGCGTATTTCGAACAGAACGCAATCGCCGAACTCAGCTCGCATTTCGACATCGCCGCCATCAGCGTTGCTGCCGCCCTGGGCTATCTGGATTTTCGTCAACCTGATCTGGACTGGCGCAACAGCTGCCCACAGCTGGCCAACTGGTTTGCCGACGTCAGCCAGCGGCCATCAATGCAGAGCACGCAGCCGCCGGTTTAAGGTTTTATGTGCAGAGACGGGCGACGCCTGCCACGCCGTCTTCGCGAAAGGGTCTCAGCCGCAGATCAGCAATCAGGTTTGTCTGCGGTATAACGACGCGCCGGATTGACTGCGGCACCGAATTCACGAAGGGCCTTGGCACCGATCAGCAGCGGATAATTGAAGCTGCTGCGGTCGGTCAGGTTGACCTCGACCGTGCGCTTGACCTTGCCCAGGCACAGTTCCAGATCGACGACCGGGCGTTTGCTCGGATCGGCGCTTTCTTCGTCATCTTCCTCGGAGCGGGTCTTGATCTTGCTGATCCGCGCGACCTTGTGCTCGTAGACCTTGTCGCTGGCACCTTTGGTCGCGAGGCGGAAGCGCACCCAGTCTGCGCCATCCCGTTTGAACATCTCGATGTCCTTGGCCGACAGCGACGCAGTCAGGGCGCCCGTGTCCATTTTCGCCTGGAGGGTTTCACCGATTTCCGGTACCCCGATGTATTCGTAGCGACCGTACAACGTTGGCTCAGCGGCCATCACAGGGAGGGCCAGCAGAGACAACAGGGCCAGGATTGATTTCACGTAGGGATTCCTCTAAATGGATGAAGCCTGTTCGCAGTAATTACGTGCCGCCAGCATAGATACCCGCACGTGAAACATTCGTAAACAGAGACAACGTACGCACCGTCGCCTTGCACGACGATGCGTCAAACGGGTGACTCAGCTACCGACATTCCACAGGCTACCCAAGCTTTGCAGCGCTGAACCGCTGGCGCCTTGCTGACCCAGGTATTGCAGGATCAACGGGGCGAACTGGCCCACCATACTGCTGTCCATGCCCAGCGCACCGAACGCCGAGTTGACGTCCGCCATGCTCTTGACGTTGCCCAGCGCGCCGGTCACCGCCGAACCACCCGAGTTTCCCATCAGACCGCCCAAACTGCCCAAACTGCCCAACGCGCCAGCACCGGACAATTGATCCAGACCCGGGACAGACTTGGTCAGCTGTGAATAGTCGTTGCCGCTCAATTTATTCTTGGCCAGGCCCAATAACGCGCCGGTACCGCCGACGGCTTGTTCAGGGGTCACGTTGAGCGTTCCCAAGGTACTGAGCAAATCGGTCGTTTGAGGCGTAGGCGCGACGTTCTGATTGCCCCCGGCAGCTCCTGAAACCACGTTGGCCGCATCACTCAGATTGAAAGCGAAGACCGAGTTCGCCGCCAAAGTCATTAGCGTAGCCAGTGCAAAACCGCGTGAAACCTTCATACAAACAACCTCGTCAGCCATGGAGTCCGGCGAATTGCCGGCATAAAACTGAACAGTTGGACCACAACATAAGCCTGATTGTTCCCTTGCGCCGTCCGGTTAAAACACCCTTGAGCCGGGCTGCCTGATTGGGCATCCCCGCTTCTCCATCGACAAGAAAGAGAGCTCCTGGGTGGATGGAACAGCGGCTCAATCTGGACTACCCTGCCATGGACTTGGCAAACTGCACAGCGCACCTCTTCACCTTGTCTGGAGAACCACTATTTCCTCTGACGACGCCGATGAACTCCGGCAACTGCTGGCTGAATGCACACTCGGTAACCGGCAAGCTTTTGAAAATCTCTATCGACGGGTTTCAAAACGCCTGTTCGCTGTCGCCCTGCGTTGCATGAACCGTAGTGATCTGGCCGAAGAAGTGTTGCAGGAAAGCTTTGTGCGCATCTGGCACAACGCCTCGCGTTACGACGGCAATCTGTCGGCACCGATGACGTGGATGATCAGCATCACCCGCAATCAGGCCATTGACCAGTTGCGCAAACACCGTGAAGTACCGCTCACCGAAGAACAAGCAGACATACTCTTCGACGACAGCCCGAGTGCCCACGAACAACTCGACAGTCAACGTGAAGCACAGGCGTTGCAGCACTGCCTGGATATGCTTGAAGGCATGCAGCGCACATCGATCGTCACTGCTTATTTCCAGGGGGTGTCCTATGCCGATCTGGCCATGCAATCGGCGGCGCCGCTCGGTTCAGTAAAGTCCTGGATTCGCCGAGGCATGGAGCGCCTGCGCAGGTGCCTTGAATCATGAATTACCAACAACCCGCTCTACGCCGCGCCCTCGCCGCCGACTATGCCATTGGCTTGATGCCGCTTACCGCGCGCCGCCGATTCGAACACCTGCTGCTGGACGATCCAGGCTTGCGCGCCGAACTGGCGCAGTGGCAGACCACCCTTGCCACGCTCACCGCCCCACTGCCAGAACACCCAGTGCCCGACCACGTCTGGCACGCCATCGAGGCCCGGATCGACCCGCAAAAACTGCACATCCCGGCCAAACGTCCGTTCTGGAACTGGCTGCGCGTGACCGCCGTCGCCTGCTCACTCGTCGTCGCAATCATCGCGGGCGTCCTCTACAACCGCGACACCCTCAACTACAGCGCCACACTGATGGCGGTCAATCAGCAACCCGCGATCAGTGTTCAGGCCTACAGCCACTATCTGAACGTCGCGCCCCTGGCCCTGCCTTCCGTCGAAACGGGGCGCAGCCTGGAGCTGTGGGCCATCCCGGCAGATGGAAAACCGGTCTCCCTCGGCCTGTTGCCCGCACACGGCAAAGGCCGGATCATCCTGAGCGAAAGCCAACAAAAACTGCTCGTTGCACCTGTCACTCTGGCCGTCAGCCTGGAACCCGAAGGCGGCTCACCCACCGGACAACCTACTGGGCCGGTGTTGTACAAAGGGGCATTGGCGGGGCTTTGATCAGAACACGCTGTGGGGTCTGAATTCATAAATAGAAAGGGCGACATAAAGTCGCCCTTTCTATTTATGAAACAAACTTAAGCAGCACTGAACAACTTGTGCGGATCAATCACAAACTTCTTCGGTACGCCGGCATCGAACTCGCCGTAACCGCGAGGAGCTTCGTCGAGGCTGATGACTTCGACGCCGACGATGTCTGCGATTTTGATCCGGTCCCACATGATGGCTTGCATCAGTTGGCGGTTGTATTTCATGACAGGGGTTTGGCCGGTGTGGAAACTGTGGGATTTAGCCCAGCCCAGACCCAGGCGGATGCTCAAGCTGCCCATTTTCGCGGCAGCGTCGACTGCGCCTGGATCTTCGGTGACGTACAGGCCCGGAATACCGATTTTGCCTGCAACGCGGACCACACCCATCAGTGAGTTCAGAACCGTAGCCGGTGCTTCGTGTTTCACACCGTCATGACCGTGACCACGGGCTTCGAAGCCTACGGCGTCGATAGCACAGTCCACTTCCGGTTCGCCCAGCAGCGCAGCGATTTGCTCGTGCAGTGGTGTGTCCAGCGACAGGTCGGCGACTTCGAAGCCTTGAGCCTTGGCGTGAATCAAGCGAACCGGGTTGACGTCGCCGATGATCACTACCGCAGCGCCGAGCAAGCGCGCAGAAGCAGCAGCGGCCAGACCCACAGGGCCCGCGCCCGCAACATACACGGTGCTGCCTGGGCCAACACCTGCCGTCACTGCGCCGTGATAACCGGTCGGCAGAATGTCGGAGAGACAGGTCAGGTCGCGGATTTTTTCCATCGCCGCGTCGCGGTCCGGGAGTTTCAGCAGGTTGAAGTCGGCATACGGTACCAACACATATTCAGCCTGGCCGCCGACCCAGTCACCCATGTCGACATAACCGTAAGCACCGCCCGGACGCGCCGGGTTGACGGTCAGGCACACGCCGGTGTTTTGCTCTTTACAGCTGCGGCAACGACCGCACGCCACGTTGAACGGCACGGAAACCAGATCACCGACCTTGAGGTTTTCAACATCGCGACCGGCTTCGATCACTTCGCCGGTGATTTCATGGCCCAGTACCAGACCGGTCTGTGCCGTGGTACGACCGCGCACCATGTGTTGGTCCGAGCCGCAGATGTTGGTCGACACCACACGCAGGATCACACCGTGATCAATGCGTTTGCCTTGTGGGTTTTGCATTTTCGGGAAAGGAATTGTTTGTACTTCGACCTTGCCGCCGCCGAGATACACCACACCACGATTACCAGACATGCTTTCACCTCGCTGTTATTTTTTTAATGGAGCGTTGAATTGATGTTGTCTGTGGTGCCGTCTTCGCAGCACCTCGGTACTAAAGAACCACCGTGCGATTCGCGTTCAAGAACACGCGCCGCTCGATGTGATAACCCACTGCCCTCGCCAACGTCTGGGCCTCGACATCCCGGCCTTTGGCGATCAGGTCTTCGGGGTAGTGGCTGTGATCGACCGCTTCGACGCCCTGGGCAATGATCGGGCCTTCGTCGAGGTCGTTGTTGATGTAATGCGCCGTTGCACCGACCAGTTTCACGCCCTTGTTGTAAGCCTGATGGTAGGGTTTTGCGCCCTTGAAGCCGGGCAGCAATGAGTGATGAATGTTGATCGCCCAACCGTCGAGACGGCGGCACAGCTCGGGTGACAACACCTGCATGTAGCGGGCAAGAATCACCAGCTCGGCACCGGACTCCTGAATCACTTGCCAGACCTGACGCTCCTGCGCTGGCTTGTCATTGGGGTCGAGGGCGAAGTGGTAATAAGGAACCTCATGCCAGCGCGCCAGCGGTTCCAGATCCGGGTGGTTGGAGATCACCGCCACCACGTCCATGGACAACTGGCCGATGCGTTGGCGATAGAGCAGATCGTTCAGGCAGTGATCGGCCTTGGAGACCATGATCACCACTTTGGGCCGATAGTTGGGCGCAGTCAGCTCGAAGACCATACCGAAGGCTGCACCGCGTGCGGCCAGGCCCACCCGGAAAGCTTGTTCATCGAAACCCTCCGGCTGACGAAACTCGACGCGGATAAAGAACCGGCTCGACAGTCGATCATCGAAGGAGTGGTGCTCGGTGACGTAACAGCTCTGCTCGAACAAATAGCGAGTCACCGCGTCCACCGTGCCTAAAACGCTCGGACAGTCGGCAGTCAGAATCCATGTATCGGGGGCGCGGCTCATCTGGCGGTGACTCCTTGTTGGTACTGTTGAAACCTCTTTGCAGGGACCGACGCTTTCGCGGACAAGTCCGCTCCTACAGGAATTGCGTCAGGCCTTGATGCTCAACCCGTACTCAGCGCTGGCGTCTTGCAACCACAGCCACCAGTAGTCGGAGAACGAGCGGCGGATCAGCAATTCCCAGGTCTCTTCACCCGTGCGGCGAATCACCAATTGCGACTTGGCGAACACCGTGCCGATGGCTTTACCCACCGGGAAGTTGTTCGGGTGCACATCGTAGCTGGTGGATTTCATCAGCAGTTCGCGAACCTTGGGCCCGGTCAGTTCCAGCAGAGTTTGCCCGCCGCTGACGTTGACCACGGCGATGTGCAGCCCATCCAGTGCTGCACGCAGACGCTGTTCGGTCGCCAGCTCTTCGCCACTCGGGACGATCAGCAGCCATTCATCCGGGCCCAGCCATTGCAGTGAGCTGTCGCCGTTGGCAACGACAGTCAGCGCAACCGGCAATTCCATGCCCAGCGCCTTGGCGACACCGGCCACGAACGCCGGGTCTTTGCCGTCGCCACGCAGGGTCAGATGGCCCAGCAGCTTCTTCTCGCGCAAGGTCACGCCAGGGTTGTTGCGGCCTTTGCCAACCAGGCTATTGAGGTCGGCGTGGAACAGCGGCGACTCGGCCTTTTCGCCGGTCGTTGGCCGCTGTTGGTAAACGTTGGCTATGGTCATAGAGCACCTGTCCTGAATTCTGTTGTGTTGCCGAAACACCAATGTGTAGGAGCGGTGAATCGCTAGACGTTCTGCTGCTCACCCTTCGGATCGAAGAACACCGAAGACACGATTTCGGCCTCGATCACGGTGCCATCGACCAACGGTGCGAACACCCGTTCGCCCATGCGTTTCAGGCCGCCTTTGACCACGCCCAGCGCGAACGAATAACCCAGTGAGCCGTTGGTGTAACTGGAGGTCACGTGCCCGACCATGCTCATCGGAATCGACTGTTTGGTGTCGAATACCAACTGCGCCCCTTCAGGCAGCCATTTGGTCGGATCGATCGGTTTCAGACCAACCAGCTGCTTACGTTGATCACGCACACAGTCTTCGCGGTTCATGCCACGCCAGCCGAGCCACGAGAACGGTTTGGTCCGGCCAACACACCAGCCCATGTTCAGGTCGTCAGGGGTCATCGAGCCATCGGTGTCCTGACCGACAATAATGAAACCCTTCTCGGCCCGCAGGACGTGCATGGTTTCAGTGCCGTACGGCGTCAGGTTGTACTGCTTGCCCGCTGCGACGATTTTTTCCAGCACACCCATGGCGTAGTCAGCCTGGATGTTGACCTCGTACGACAGCTCACCGGTAAAGGAGATACGGAACACCCGAGCCGGCACACCACCCACCAGACCTTCTTTCCAGGTCATGAACGGGAAAGCGTCCTTGCCCAGGTCGATGGCCGTGACTTCGCTGAGCAGCTTGCGGCTGTTAGGGCCGGATAAGGTCAGGGTTGCCCAATGGTCAGTGACGGACGTGAAGTACACCTTCAGGTCTGGCCATTCGGTCTGTTGATAGATTTCCAGCCATTGCAGCACGCGTGCAGCGCCACCGGTGGTGGTGGTCATCAGGAAGTGGTTATCGGCGATACAGGCGGTCACGCCATCGTCGAAGACCATCCCGTCTTCTTTACACATCAGGCCGTAACGCGCCTTGCCCACATCGAGCTTGGTCCAGGCGTTGCTGTAGATACGGTTGAGAAACTCACGTGCATCCGGACCTTGAATGTCGATTTTGCCCAGTGTGGAGGCATCGAGCAGGCCAACGCTGGCACGCACGGCTTTGCATTCACGGCTGACGGCAGCGTGCAGGTCTTCGCCATTTTTCGGGAAGTACCAAGGCCGCTTCCACTGGCCGACGTCTTCAAACTCGGCACCGTTCTTAACGTGCCAGGCATGCAGCGCGGTGAAGCGCACCGGCTCGAAAATGTGCCCGCAATGACGACCCGCTACAGCGCCGAAGGTAACGGGCGTGTAGTTCGGGCGGAACATGGTGGTGCCCATGTCGGTGATCGACATCTTCAGCGAACGGGCGGCAATCGCCAGACCGTTGACGTTGCCGAGCTTGCCTTGATCGGTGCCGAAGCCCAGCGCTGTGTAGCGTTTGACGTGCTCGACCGACTCGAAGCCCTCGCGGGTCGCCAGTTCGATGGCGGCAGCGGTGACGTCGTTCTGCAGGTCGACGAATTGCTTCGGCGCCCGTGCGGTGGCTTTTTCATGCGGCACCTGGAACAGTGCCAGAGTCGCTTCTTCATGGCGGGTCAGTGCTTTTGGCAAGACGCCTTCGACCACCCTAAAGCCTGCTTCGTTGGCTGCGCGAGCGCCGCCCTCGAAACCATCGGCCAAGGCATCAGCCAGTCCGTACACACCGTTTATGCCACCGACGCAGACGCGCTTTTGCGGCGCTTCGCCCGGTACGAAACCGAGGATGTCTTCACGCCAGATCGGCTTGCCGCCCAAGTGGGACGCCAAATGCACGATAGGGCTATAGCCGCCAGAGCTGCCTACCAGATCGCAATCGAGCCATTCGCCGGGGCTGGTAACGCGATGGCCTTTGACGTCGATGGCCGCAATGCGGGCAGCGGTTACATGCTTGCTGCCACGCGCTTCGACAACGGCGCTGGAGGTCAGGATACGAATCCCTTTGGCCCGTGCTTCTTCAACCAGTGCGCCACGCGGATTGCTCCGGGCATCAGCGATTGCCACCACTTGCAGGCTGGCATCGAGCCAGTCCAGCGCTACGCGGTAGGCATGATCGTTGTTGGTCGACAGCACCAGTTTTTTGCCAGGCGCCACACCATAACGGCGGACGTAGGTGGAAATGGCCCCCGCGAGCATGTTGCCCGGCACATCGTTGTTGCCATACACCAGCGGACGTTCGTGAGTACCGGTCGCCAACACCACGCGCTTGGCGCGAACCCGGTGCATACGCTGACGCACTTGACCAATCGGCGCGCGGTCACCGAGGTGATCGGCCAGACGCTCGTGAATGGTCAGGAAATTATGATCGTGATAGCCGTTCACCGTCGCCCGTGGCAGCAAGGTCACTTCCGGCATTTTTTTCAGCTCGGCCAGCACGGTGGCAACCCACTCGGCCGCCGGTTTGCCATCCAGGCTTTCACGGCTGTCCAGCAGACTGCCGCCAAACTCTTCCTGCTCATCCGCCAGAATCACCCGCGCACCGCTGCGACCGGCAGCCAGGGCTGCGGCCAGGCCAGCAGGGCCGGCGCCGACGATCAGCACGTCGCAGTGCTGGTTCATCGCGTCATAGCTGTCCGGGTCGTTCTCGGTAGGCGAGCGACCAAGGCCCGCCGCCTTACGGATGTACTTCTCGTAGGTCATCCAGAACGATTGTGGGTACATGAAGGTTTTGTAGTAGAAGCCCGGCGGCATCAGCTTGCCACCGACCTTGCCAAGAATCCCCATCACGTCGGTGTTTACGCTCGGCCAGCCGTTGGTGCTGGTAGCGACCAGACCTTGATACAGCGCTTGTTGCGTGGCTCGCACGTTAGGAATCTGGGTCGCTTCGGTGGCACCGATCTGCAACACCGCGTTCGGCTCTTCGGAACCTGCCGCGAAAATCCCGCGAGGACGCGAATACTTGAAGCTGCGGCCAATGATGTCGACGCCATTGGCCAGCAATGCTGCGGCCAGGCTGTCGCCTTCAAAACCTTGATACTGCTGACCGTTGAAGGTGAAATTCAGCACCTTGCTACGGTCGATACGGCCGCCGTTGGGCAGTCGATTATTCTGGCTCATACCTTGTCTCCCGCACGCGTACTAGCGGCTTTAGCCGTGAATTGCGGCTTGGCGCCAATCGGGTAGGTTTCGAGAATCTCGTACGTCACGGTGTCACGCGTGGCGTTGAAGTACTGACGGCAACCGGCAGCGTGATTCCACAGTTCATGGTGCAGCCCACGCGGGTTGTCGCGGAAGAACATGTAATCGCCCCACTGCTCATCGGTGCAGGCGTTCGGGTCCAGCGGACGCGGGATATGAGCCTGGCCCGACGCGTGGAATTCCTCTTCGGAGCGCAGTTCGCCACAGTGAGGACAGAAGATGTGCAACATAGGTATTTCTCCTGTAGTGGGCTTAGTGAGCTACGGCCGCGGCGCCGTGTTCGTCGATCAGCGCACCGTTGTGGAAACGGTCGATGGAGAATGGCTTGGCCAAGGGGTGCATTTCACCTTTGGCGAGACTGGCGGCAAATACGTTGCCCGAGCCCGGCGTGGCCTTGAAGCCACCGGTGCCCCAACCGCAGTTAAAGAACATATTCGGCACGGGCGTTTTGGAAATGATCGGGCAGGCGTCCGGCGTGGTGTCGACGATGCCGCCCCACTGACGGTTCATGCGCACCCGGGACAGGACCGGAAACATCTCGACGATGGCTTGAATAGTATGCTCAATCACCGGGTACGAACCGCGCTGGCCGTAACCGTTGTAGCCGTCGATACCGGCACCAATCACCAGGTCGCCTTTGTCCGACTGGCTGATGTATCCGTGAACCGCGTTGGACATGATCACGCTGTCGATAATCGGTTTGATCGGCTCGGACACCAGCGCTTGCAGCGGATGGGATTCAATCGGCAAGCGGAAGCCGGCCAGTTTCGCCATGTGCCCGGAGTTACCGGCCGTCACCACGCCGACGCGCTTGGCGCCGATGAAGCCTTTGTTGGTCTCGACGCCGATGCACACGCCGTTTTCCTTACGGAAACCGATCACTTCGGTCTGTTGAATCAGGTCGACGCCCAAGGCGTCGGCGGCACGCGCAAAACCCCAGGCCACGGCATCGTGACGAGCTACGCCGCCACGGCGCTGAACCGTCGCGCCAATGATCGGGTAACGGGTGTTTTTCGAGCAATCCAGGTACGGGATTTCTTCCGCGACCTGTTTGGCATTGAGCAACTCGCCATCCACGCCATTGAGGCGGTTGGCGCTGACCCGGCGTTCCGAGTCACGAATGTCTTGCAGGGTGTGGCACAGGTTGTACACGCCGCGTTGAGAGAACATCACGTTGTAGTTGATGTCCTGCGACAGGCCTTCCCACAGTTTCATCGCGTGTTCGTACAGGTGCGCCGACTCATCCCAGAGGTAGTTGGAGCGCACGATGGTGGTGTTGCGTGCGGTATTACCGCCGCCCAGCCAGCCTTTCTCGACCACGGCCACGTTGGTGATGCCGTGCTCCTTGGCCAGGTAATACGCAGTCGCCAAACCATGACCGCCGCCGCCGACGATGACCACGTCGTAGACTTTTTTCGGGGTCGGCGTGCGCCACATGCGCTGCCAGTTTTCGTGGTGGCTGAGAGAGTGCTTGAAGAGGCCGAAGCCTGAGTAATGCTGCATGGGGCTACTCCTGACTCAGCGATAAACCGGGAAATCGGCGCACAGTGCCGCAACCTGGCTGGCGACATTGGCCTCGACATCTGCATCGCCGAGGTTGTCGAGAATGTCACAGACCCAGCCGGCCAGTTCGACACATTGTGGAACTTTGAAACCTCGCGTGGTGACGGCCGGGGTGCCGATACGAAGACCCGAAGTCACGAACGGCGATTGTGGATCGTTCGGTACGGAGTTCTTGTTCACGGTGATGTGCGCACGACCCAAGGCGGCGTCGGCGTCTTTACCGGTAAGGCCCTGACGGATCAGGCTGACCAGGAACAGGTGGCAGTCGGTACCGCCGGACACCACGTCGTAACCACGGTCGATGAACACCTTCGCCATCGCCTGTGCGTTATCGATCACTTGTTGCTGATAGACCTTGAACCCTGGCTCCAGCGCTTCCTTGAAACACACGGCCTTGGCCGCGATAACGTGCATCAACGGGCCGCCCTGACCACCAGGGAATACTGCAGAGTTGAGTTTCTTCTCGATCTCTTCGTTGGCTTTGGCCAGGATCAGGCCGCCACGTGGACCGCGCAGGGTTTTATGGGTCGTGGTGGTCACCACGTCGGCGTACGGCAGCGGGTTCGGGTACAGGCCAGCAGCAACCAGACCGGCCACGTGGGCCATATCAACAAACAGATAGGCGCCCACTTTGTCGGCGATGGCGCGGAAGCGTGGGAAATCCAGGGTTTTCGAGTAGGCCGAGAAACCGGCAATGATCATTTTTGGCTTGCATTCAACGGCGATGCGCTCGACTTCGTCGTAATCGATCAAGCCGGTGGCGGTGTCGATGCCATATTGCACAGCGTTGTACAGTTTGCCGGAGAAGCTGACTTTGGCGCCGTGGGTCAGGTGACCGCCGTGGGCCAGGCTCATGCCCAGCACGGTGTCGCCCGCTTGCAGCAGGGCCAGATAGACAGCGGCGTTGGCCTGGCTGCCGGAGTGCGGCTGGACGTTCGCGTAATCGGCGCCGAACAGCTGTTTGGCGCGATCAATGGCCAACTGCTCGACCTTGTCCACATGCTCGCAACCACCGTAGTAGCGCTTGCCCGGATAGCCTTCTGCGTATTTATTGGTCAGGCCGCTGCCCTGGGCTTCCATCACGCGTTTGCTGGTGTAGTTTTCCGAAGCGATCAGCTCGATGTGGTCTTCCTGGCGTTGCTCTTCAGCATTCATCGCCGCCAACAGTACATCGTCATAGCCTTGGATTTTGTCTTGCTTGCTGAACATCGCGGTTCTCCCAGCGGCGGCGCTGCGCCTGACTTATCGATAGGGCGTGTAGAGTGCCCTTTGGATGCGATGTTAGGTCCGACGCAGAGAGGCCAAATGCCTATGGGCGCCACGCAAAGGTGCGTTTACGACATGGCTTGGCGCGCAGAGATAATTGGTAGCTGGGAAAGGCCCTGTTATGGGGCTTGGCGGGAGGTTTATGTTGTCTCAACCGACGCCTTCGCGAAAGAAGCCGGCGCGATCTGACCGATAGAACGCATTCACCCCGCCACCCAAAACCTGACCCCGACCAACAGCAAAAAATGCACGGGGTAGATCGCATACGCCCAGCGCCGCATTGGCCAGACCGCGACAGTCAGCCGGGTCTTCAGCAGTGCCAATCCGACCAGCGGCGCCATCAGGCACACCGCAATGCCCTGTATCGACACACTGTCGCCCCACCGCGCCGCCGCGAACATCTCTGGCCAGGCGTTGCTCGCCAGACACACCAGCCCCGGCAATAGTGCCCCGTACCATGGCCCGCGCAGCACCCACAAAAATGCCAGCGGCAGCGCGACGCCAAAAAAGCCGAACATCAGCTGCGCCTGGAAAACCGCCGCCACCAGCAACACCACGCCCGCCAGACACAACGCCCACGGCGTACGGTCGCGCCAACCCTGCGCCAGCAACAGCCCCAACCCCAGCGTCGGCAACACGTTCAAGGTGTCTGCGTGAAGCATGAACAACCGGTAAGGCAGCTCCGCCAGCCCGGCGAACACCAGCAGCCAGGCCAGATAGCGCCATTGAACGCCCTCAACCTGTCCAGCCCCGCCACGCGCCAGATTGGCGGCGATTGCCAAGCAAAACCACGGAAACGCAAATCGCCCCGGCACATACAGGAAGTCCACCGACCAGCCGACGTAACGCAGGTGATCGAGCACCATGCTCAGCATCGCCAGCCACTTGAGCAGGTCCAGCGCAGCGTCTCGCCCGGTGGTTATCGGATGCTTCAGCAACGACCTCATAAGGCTCCATGCACGTGATGAAAAAAGCGGGAAACAGAACAACGCATGACCCGCGCCAACAATCATGGTTAAAGTGCGACCTTATTCGATCACAGGGAATCGGCCATGACAGATAAAAGCCAGCAGTTTGCCAGCGACAACTATTCCGGGATCTGCCCCGAAGCCTGGGCCGCCATGGAACAGGCAAACCACGGCCATCAGCGCGCCTATGGTGACGATGAGTGGACCGCTCGCGCCTCTGATCATTTTCGCAAACTGTTCGAAACCGACTGCGAAGTCTTTTTCGCCTTCAACGGTACCGCAGCCAACTCTCTGGCGCTGTCGTCGTTGTGCCAGAGTTACCACAGCGTTATCTGCTCGGAAACCGCCCACGTCGAAACCGATGAATGCGGCGCACCGGAGTTTTTCTCCAACGGCTCCAAGCTGCTGACCGCCCGCAGCGAAAACGGCAAGCTGACCCCAGAATCGATTCGTGAAGTCGCACTCAAACGTCAGGACATTCACTACCCAAAACCTCGGGTCGTGACCCTGACTCAGGCGACGGAAGTCGGCAGTGTCTATCAGCCCGAAGAGCTCAAGGCCATCAGCGCCACCTGCAAGGAACTGGGCCTCAATCTGCACATGGACGGCGCGCGTTTCGCCAATGCCTGCGCCTACCTCAATTGCTCCCCGGCAGAACTGACCTGGAAATCCGGGATCGATGTGCTGTGCTTCGGCGGCACTAAAAACGGCATGGCGGTGGGCGAGGCGATTCTGTTCTTCAACCATAAACTGGCTGAAGACTTTGACTACCGCTGCAAACAGGCTGGGCAACTGGCCTCGAAAATGCGCTTTCTCTCAGCGCCGTGGGTCGGGCTGCTGGAGAACGATGCCTGGCTCAAACATGCACGCCACGCCAACCACTGCGCGCAATTGCTCAGCGAACTGGTGAAGGACATCCCTGGCGTAGAGCTGATGTTCCCGGTGCAGGCCAACGGCGTATTCCTGCAACTGTCGGAACCGGCGATCAAGGCGTTGACCCATAAAGGCTGGCGCTTCTATACCTTTATCGGCAACGGCGGCGCGCGCTTCATGTGCTCATGGGACACCGAAGAAGACCGCGTGCGCGAGTTGGCAGCGGATATCCGAACGGTGATGCAGGCGGGATAAAGCCGGTCTTCTGGATGGGATACTGCGCGGTCGCGTAGCAAATACGGCACTTGCAGGAGCGCGCTTGCCCGCGCGCCTGCAAAATAATCGTTTTTGTATTTGCCAGCTCAATTCAACCCTGAGCCAGGGTCTTGGAGATGACTTCAACCGTGGCGCTGACCTGCTCTTGATAACGGTTGAGGTCCATCTTGTGCTGGCGTTTGAGTTCTACCTGCTGCGAACACAGGTTCAACGCCGCCAATACCAGCAATTTATCGCCGATCAGGCTTGGGTATTTCTTTTTGGTGTCAGCCAGGGCGGCCTTGAGCATGACCGCCGCATCCAGCAAGGCCTGCTCTTCCCCCAGGGGGGCCTTGATCGAATAGTCGTTGCCCAGAATAGAGACGACCTTCACTGCATGACTATCGCTACTCATGCGCTGACAGGGTTGACGCTAGTGGCACGCTGAACCAATGCCTGAATACGGGCAGCGGTAGCGCCCTGTTTTTCTTCCTGCTCCAGCAGACTCAATTGCAGGCTGTCGTTGTCATCCTTGACCTGGACCAGCTCGGCACTCAATTGCGCGTTCGCGGCGTGAAGGGTCTGATTCTGCTGCACAAGGTCACTGACCAGTTGTTCCAATTGACTCAGGGATGCTTCCAACATTTTGATTTCTCGAGCAAATTTCAAAGGGCGCACACGATAAAGAAAAGTCACTGCACACGCCAGGCTTATCAAGGCGTTCACGCCTTTGATTCCTCGCCGATGCGCTTCTTTTCAAGAGTTGCCGATGTAAACGCATAGGAATGTTACTGACTGCATTTTCCTTGTGGGGTTCCTGCTGCTCGTCGGACCAAGCCGTCTGCGACAAATACGGACAAGTTCGCCAGCAATGCTCAAGACTTTAGTCTTATGTCCGATAGGTGATGCAAGCCACACTTTTTTGCCTTACCCGCATGGAACGCGCCCTCATCGGAACCCCTTATGTCCCTTCGCAATATGAACATCGCTCCCCGTGCGTTTCTCGGGTTTGCCCTGATTGGCAGCCTGATGCTAATCCTTGGCATCTTCGCCCTGACGCAGATGAGCAAGATCCGTGCGGCTGGCATGGCGATCGAGCAGAACAGCTTGCCCAGCATCAAGGCCCTTGATGAGTTCACCCAACTGACACTGCGTCTGCGCGTCCTGTCTTACCGCTTGCTGATCAATCGCGAGCCCGACGTTCAACAGAAAACCATTGAGTTGTTTCAGCTAAGAAACGAGCAGATTCGCGCCGCACAAAACATCTACGAGAAGCTGATCGTCCGTTCGGAGGAACGTACTGCGTATGACCAATACGTGCAAAAGCTCGCCGAGTACCGCCAGCTTGAAGAGAGAATCAAGACGCTGTCGCGCAACAACCAGGTTGATGAACTGCGTTCAATACTCAACGCGGACCTGCTGAGCAACTCGGAACAAATGAATGCCGTACTGAGCAAACTGGTCGATATCAATACCCGTCAGTTGAGCGAAAGCAACAAAGAAACGAGCGACCAGTACAGCATGGCATTCGATCTTCTGGTCGGGATCCTGATTGTCTCTACCCTCCTCACCGTCCTCTTCGCCTGGCTCCTGACCACCAGCATCACCCTGCCCATCTCCCAGGCCTTGGCCGCCGCCGAAGACATCGCCGAGGGTAATCTGACACGCCCGATCAAAGTCAATGGCAGTGATGAAGCCGGCCGCCTGCTGGCTGCCATGGAAAAAATGCAGGGAAAACTGCGCGATACCCTGCAACGGATTTCCGGCTCGGCCACTCAGCTCGCATCCGCAGCCGAAGAACTGAACGCCGTCACCGACGAAAGCGCGCGCGGACTCTCGCAACAGAACAAGGAAATCGAGCAGGCCGCGACGGCCGTCAATCAAATGACCAGCGCAGTGGAAGAAGTTGCGCGCAATGCCGTGAGCACTTCCGATGCCTCGAAAAGCGCGACCACCTCAGCGGGCGATGGCCGGGAACTGGTGATGGAAACGGTCGGTGCTATCGAGCGGATGAGCGGTGACGTGCAAAGCACCGCCGAGCTGATTGGTAATCTGGCCAACGAGTCGCGGGATATCGGCAAGGTACTTGATGTGATTCGTGGTCTGGCGGATCAGACCAACTTGCTGGCCCTCAACGCGGCCATTGAAGCGGCACGTGCCGGTGAAGCGGGTCGTGGGTTCGCGGTGGTTGCCGACGAAGTTCGCGCCCTGGCGCATCGCACCCAACAGTCGACCAGCGAAATCGAGCGGATGGTAGGCAGCATTCAGGGTGGCACCGAACAGGCTGTCAACTCGATGCGCAACAGCACCGAGCGGGCTGAATCGACGCTGAACATCGCCAAAGGCGCGGGCATGGCGCTGGATACCATCAATCAGGCCATCGTGCAGATCAACGAGCGCAATCTGGTAATCGCCAGCGCCGCCGAGGAGCAGGCACAAGTCGCCCGCGAAGTGGACCGTAATCTGGTGAACATCCGTGACCTGTCGGTGCAATCGGCGACGGGTGCCAATCAGACCAGCGCCGCCAGCAACGAATTGTCTCGCCTGGCGGTCGACCTAAACAGCATGGTTGCGCGGTTTAGTCTGTAAACGCTACACCATCATCGGCAGGCGTCAGCTTGTTGGCGAACGGCCTGATGCGGTGTGCCTGACACACCGCATCAGTAATCGATCCGCACATCACCTTTAGGCACACTGCAGCACGACAGGATATAACCCTCGGCCACGTCTTCATCGGTGATGCCGCCGTTGTGCTCCATCTCTACTTCCCCGCCCAGCTTCAACACCTTGCAGGTCCCGCAGATGCCCATGCCGCAGGCTTTTGGAATCATCAGGCCAAGCTTGGCGGCAGCAGCATGTACGGTTTCGCCCGGACCGACGCGGATGCTCTTGCCGGTCGAAATGAACTCCACTTGATGCAGGTCCGCCAGATCGATCTCAGGGGCGTCGGCCGCTTGCTCGGCTTGTTCCACCGCATCGGCGCGGGCTTCAGGCGGCGTCGCGCCGAACGACTCTTCATGGTACTGATCCATGTTGAAGCCATTGGCTTCGAGCAGGCGTTTGATGGCGTTCATGTAAGGCGTCGGTCCGCAGCAGAACACCTCGCGCTCAAGGAAATCCGGCACCATCAATTCGAGCATTTTCTGGTTCAGGTAACCGCGATAACCGGCCCATGGTTCGCCGAGGCCATGCTTCTCGCACACCAGGTGCAGGCTGAAGTTGTCGATTCGCGACGCCATGTGCTCCAGCTCGCGGTGGTAAATGATGTCTTTGGGCGAGCGGGCGCTGTGGACAAAAACCATGTCGACATTGGCGTTAGTGTCGTAAAACCAGCGCGCCATGGACATGACTGGCGTGATACCGACACCGCCGCTGAGGTAGAGAATTTTCGGGTTGGGGAAATCGATGGCGTTGAACAAACCCACCGGCCCGTGCACCGCCAGCTCCTGGCCTTCATGCAGAGTGTCGTGCAGCCAGTTCGAGACCTTGCCGCCGGGCACACGCTTGATGGTGATAGAGAAGCTGTACGGCACGGAGGGCGAGCTGGAGATGGTGTACGAGCGCATCACTGACTCGCCGTCGATTTCCAGCTCCAGGGTGACGAACTGACCCGGCTTGAAAAAGAACAAAATCGGCTGGTCGGCCATGAAACAGAAGGTGCGCACGTCCCAGGTTTCCTGGATCACCTTGACGACACGAACCAGGTGGCGGCCATTGGCCCAGGTCTGGGTATTTACCGGGCTGAGGAAACTGTTAGACATGCTCATCTCCACGGCCGACTGTCGGCCTTATGTTGAGGATTCTGCGTAAGCCGCAGATTGCCCACTTGCCTATCTGCGACATTGACGTACTTATCGCGACCAGCCCCTAACGACCGGGGTTCACGCGTCGGAAACGGATTCGGCCATGTCGCCCATGGATAAGGTTCGGTCAGCGCCGGACCCCACACTCGGCTCTAAGTATCCATGCCCGCTTTGCAATGAAAAGCGTAACCATGAGCATGAACGGCAAAAGAACCGTCGCCTTACGTGCAACTGACCTAAAGAACCTTATTAGCCACATTCGCCGACCGTTGAAACCGGTCATGAGGACTTGAAAGATGGACGTCACCGCAACCTTGAGCTTGGGCGATCCGCTGGAACCTGCACGTAAGGCCACCGCCGAAATGCTGCAGAACCGCGAACGCACGTTTTCGCTGCCGCAGCCTTTCTACAGTGACGAGCGGCTGTTTGAAATCGACATGCAGGAAATCTTTCAAAAAGAGTGGCTGGTCGCGGGCATGACCTGCGAGATTCCGACCAAGGGCAATTACCTGACCCTGCAAATCGGCAAGAACCCTATCATCGTCCTTCGGGGTCCTGACGGTCAGATCAACGCGTTTCACAACGTCTGCCGCCATCGTGGCTCGCGTCTGTGCACCGGGGAAAAAGGCAAGGTCGCCAAGCTGGTGTGCCCGTATCACCAGTGGACCTACGAGCTGAACGGTCGCCTGTTATTCGCGGGCAGCGAGATGGGCGCCGACTTCGATATGAAGCAGTACGGCCTCAAGCCGGTGAACGTAAAAACCGCAGGGGGTTACATCTTCATCAGCCTGGCGGAAAACCCACCAGCCATCGATGAGTTCCTGGCGACGCTCACTCATTACATGGAACCGTACGACATGGAGAACACCAAGGTGGCGGTGCAAACCACCTTGATGGAAAAAGCCAACTGGAAGCTGGTGCTGGAAAACAACCGCGAGTGTTACCACTGCAATGCATCGCACCCGGAACTGTTGAAAACCCTGCTGGAATGGGACGACGTCACCGACCCGCGTGCCGACCAGGCCTTCAAGGATCACGTGGCCGCGTCTGCCGCTGCCTGGGAAGCCGAGAAGATTCCCTACGCTCACGCCAGCTTCGGCCTGCGTAACCGCATCGTGCGCATGCCGCTGCTCAAAGGCACGGTGTCGATGACCATGGATGGTAAGCAAGGCTGCAAGAAACTCATGGGCCGGATCAAAAACCCGGACCTGGGCTCGATGCGCATTCTGCACTTGCCGCATTCCTGGAACCACTGCATGGGCGATCACATCATCGTCTTCACCGTGTGGCCGATCAGCGCACAGGAAACCATGGTCAGCACCAAATGGCTGGTGCACAAGGATGCGGTTGAAGGCGTCGATTACGACCCGGCCAATATGCGCAAGGTGTGGGACGCTACCAACGACCAGGACCGTCGTCTGGCAGAAGAAAACCAGCGAGGGATCAACTCTACGGCTTATCAGCCAGGCCCGTACTCCAAGACGTACGAGTTCGGCGTGGTCAACTTCATCGACTGGTACAGCGAACGCCTGCTGAGCAACCTCGGCGCAGAGCCGGCAGCGTACCTGAAGGGTGTGCCAGTCAGTCACGAGTAAGGGGAGATGGCGCGGTGTGTCCGTCACACTGCGCCGTCAACGAGTTCGCGCCTACAGCTGATTAATTTTTAACCAATGCCCGCCAACACCAACCCCGCCGACCCCCTCAGCCTTCCGCCAACAACTTATCCACAGACCCACCCACAGCAATTGTGGGCAAGTCGAATTTTGCCTGTGGAAAAACCCAAGAAAAACCGTGACTTATCAGGAAGTACCCTTTCAGGGCACTATTGATTGTTTTTTGATCATGTCGCGCAAAGCCACGTCGATAGTGGCCTGCAAAGGACCGTGAACATGTTATCCACAGAAGCGCCAACAGAGATTGTGGGCAAGTATTTTGATACCGCGCCAGCTTGCTTGCGAAAGCTATTTAACGAACACGCCTTATTCAATCAGCTGCTTAATTAAATTGCAGGAGCGAGCTTGCTCGCGATAGATCGCGAGGCGGTCCGAAGACACTGAACTCAGTTTCAGTCTGAAAATGCATTCACTGGTTTACGACCGCTGTACGGCAGCACGCCTCCTCCAAGAGCTACTTACACGAAGTCCCTGGCTGTTTTTGTGCTGTTTTTCCTGACTCGGCGTATGTTGTTGTCGAGTTTCATCGGTGTGCTGGTGTTTTTTGCAGCCAATGGCTCTTTGCTGGCGTGTGAATGATCGTGAAGGAGAAGAACGATGACAGTCAGGGTTTTGATCTTGCCGGGCCTGTTCAATTCGGGTGAAGCACATTGGCAGTCACAGTGGGAGCGGCAGTTTTCAGGCCTGCACAGGGTCGAGCAGCAAGACTGGGAAACGCCAAACGCGAAGGATTGGGTGGAGCGCTTAAATCAGGAAATTGCTGCTGCCGACAGGGAGGTCGTGCTGGTGGCCCACAGCCTGGCTTGTACCTTGATCACCCGCTGGGCGCAGCAGTATCCCGAGGCGCACAAGGTTCGTGGCGCATTGCTGGTGGCTCCGAGTGATACCGAGGCGGATAGCTATCCGTCAGGCACATCGGGATTTGTGCCGATGTCGACGCAATGCCTGCCTTTTCCAACGATCATGGTGGCGAGTACGGATGATCCGTATGTCACCCAGGAGCGGGCCAAGGCTTTCAGCCAGGCCTGGGGCAGTGAACTGGTCCGGGTGGAAAATGCCGGCCATATCAACGGCCAAACCGGGTATGGGCCCTGGCCCGAGGGCGTTGAGTTGCTGTTCAAACTCACGGGAGATCCGCAGTTCCAGCTTAAGTAGCTCGGGCCATGCAGGCCAGACATTCGCCCCCCCCGGCTGCAACGCCGGGGCGTGATATCCGGAGTAATCATCCAGAAGTCGCAGTGGTACTTCCTGCGCACCTACCGCACCACGCCTTCCTCAATCAACAACTTCAAAATCGCCTCGGCGCCTTCTTTGGCGCCGAGGCCTTTGAGTACTTGCCCACCGCCACCGCTGGCCTTGGCTGTTGCGGCTTTCATGCGGTCGGCGCCGCTTTTGCCTTTGATCACTTTCAGACGTTTTGGCCTTGGTTTGGCGGGTTGCAGTGATGACGCTGCGAGCAGTTCGTCCACCACCACTTCAACCTGATCAGCCGCAAGCACGCCGCGCTGTGCAGGCCCGTAGGCACTCTGCCGGGACTTGGGCGCGGCGTTATCCACAGTCGCGAGAAACGGCAGGCGGACCTTCAGACGACGACGTTGACCGCGTGGCAGCGCTTGCAGCACATGGGCCACGCCGTTATCCAGCGATTCGACCTGCGCCAATCCGACCACCAGCGGCCAGCCCAGTTTTTCCGCCAACAGAAACGGCAACATGCCCGAGCCTTCACCGGTTTCCGCCTGGCTGCCGGTGAGCACCACTTGAACATTGGCTTCGCGCAGATAATCGATCAGCGCTGGCAAGGCATCCGCGCCTGGGGGCTGCTCCAGTACATGCAGTTCGTCCAGGCCCATGCCCAAGTAAGCCCGCAGCGCAGGCTCGTCGACATTGCCCGCGTGCAGCACGTGCAAGTTGTCCCCAGCCAGTTGCAGGCCCAGTTCGACAGCGCGCGCATCTTGTTCGGCGCGGCGTGGACGGCCGGACGTCGGGTGCGCACCGATGGACACCAGGCTGATGATGTGAATTGCACTGTTATCCACAGGGGCCTTCGAATTATGCAGCATCGCGTTTCCCCTCATTGCGGTAAGCCTCAACGGCAACAATCAGTGCCTTGAGTATGTCCGCGCTTTCACCGATCACCGACAGGTCAGCACGTTTGATCATGTCGCACCCCGGATCGAGGTTGATCGCCACCACCTTGTCGCAGGCACCAATGCCTTGCAGATGCTGGATCGCGCCGGAGATACCGACAGCCACATACACCCGAGCTGTGACCCAAGTACCACTGGCGCCGACCTGACGATCACGCGCCATGTAGCCATCGTCCACCGCCACACGGGATGCGCCTTCGGTGGCGCCCAATGCCGCTGCAGTTCGGTGAAACAAATCCCAATCTTTCACGCCATTGCCACCCGAGAAGATGAACTCCGCTTCAGCCATGGGGACGGCTGCCGGGTCCACCGCCACTGCGCCGAGGTCTTCGATACGCGACAGACTGCGAGCGACGGCTGTGGATAACTCCACCGGCAAGGCTTCGTGAAGGGTTTCACTGACTGGCTCGGCGCATTCGACGGCGGCCAGAATCAAGCGAGCCAATGGACGGGCCAAGTCTTCACGACCCGCACCCGCGCGGCCGATGCACTGCTCGTCAGTCACCTGCCAGACCCGTGTTGCCGGACGTTCGCCCAGGCTTGCGGCAAAACGTCGACCCAGCTCACCGCCACCGCTGCGGCTGTCAGGCAGCAGCCAATGACGCGGATTGAACTGGTTATCCACAGCCCGTAGACCCTGAACACGCTGTTCCGGTGAATAACCGCTGAACTCGCTGCCGTCGAGCAGCAACAGACGGTCGACGCCGGCGGTGGCAAACGCAGTTTCCTTGTGCTCGCCGAATACCACGGCCAGCACTGCACCGTCGTTGCCGGCCAATTGACGAGCCTGGCCCAACACGTCGCGGTCGTGACTGCTCAAGCGGCCGCCGACCATGTCCGGTGCGACGCAAATGTAGAACGCCGGTTGCGCGATGACATGCAGCGGCAACTGCACGTCGGCCGCAGCAGAACGTTTGACTGCACCGCCCTGCTGCGCGCCGCTGCGGTCGATCCGCTTGATACCATTGGGGCCAATGAAACCCACGTTGTGCACATCTTTGCGCACGATGCCGTTGGGCCCCATCCAGCGGGTTTGCGCGGGTTGCATGGCCGCGTGCAGCGGGTGCAGGCGGTTACGGGCGATCCATTCGGCGCGGGGGTCGCGGCGGATAATGTCGCTCATCAATTCACCTCCGCAGGTTGGCGTTTAACAGGTGTCGGTTTGCTGGTGACGACGTCTTCCAGCAACGCATCGGCGACCAGTTCAGCAATGTCTTTGATCAGTGGCCGAGGCTCGACCACCCCTTCAAGCATCGCCGTACATTGCGGGCAACCCACAGCCACCAGCTCGGCGCCGGTTTCGCGGATGTCTTCCATGCGCATGTCGGGAATCCGCTGCTTGCCAGGAATGTCGGTGATCGGCGCGCCGCCACCTCCGCCGCAGCAACGGGAGCGAAAACCGGAACGCTGCATTTCCTTGATCTCGATACCCAGTGCGCGCAATACCTCACGCGGCGCCTCGTATTCGCCGTTGTAACGACCGAGGTAGCACGGGTCGTGATACGTCACGCTGGAGCCTTTGTGTTGGCCAAGGTTCAACGCGCCCGCCTGGATCAACTCGGCCATGTAGGTGCTGTGGTGCTGCACTTGATAGTTGCCATCAAAAGCACCGTACTCGTTTTTCAGCACATGGAAGCTGTGCGGATCGCAGGTGACAATACGCTTGAAAGCGTACTTGGACAGGGTCTGGATGTTGCGTTTGGCAAGCATCTGAAACGTCGCTTCATCGCCCAAACGGCGAGCCACGTCGCCACTGTCGCGCTCTTCGAGACCCAACACCGCGAAGTCGACATTGGCGGCTTTCAGTACTTTGACGAAGGCGCGCAAGGTCCGCTGATTACGCATGTCGAACGCGCCGTCGCCGACCCAGAACAGCACGTCGGCGGTCTTCTTCTCGCTTAGCAGATTGAGGTTTAGGTCGGCCGCCCAGTTCATCCGGCCACCCGGCGCAAAGCCGCCTGGGTTGTCCGTGGCGATCAGGTTGTCCAGCACTTCGGCGCCCTTGTTCGGCGTCGCACCTTTTTCCAGGGTCAGGAAACGGCGCATGTCGACGATGGCGTCAACGTGCTCGATCATCATCGGGCATTCTTCGACGCAGGCGCGGCAGGTGGTGCAAGACCACAGGGTTTCGGCGTCCACCAGACCGTTGACGATCGGTTGATGGGCATTGCCGCCGTGTTCGCCGATCGGTTTGCCCCTGCCGTCAAGAGATGGATACGGGCTCCCCGCGAACTTGGCATCGGTGCCGCCAGCCAAGCCGACCACCATGTCTTGAATCAGTTTTTTCGGGTTCAGCGGCTGGCCGGCAGCGAACGCCGGGCAGGCGGCTTCGCATTTGCCGCACTGCACACAGGCGTCGAAGCCCAGCAGTTGGTTCCAGGTGAAATCCTCGGGCTTTTCCACGCCCAAAGGTGCGCTGCGGTCACTCAAGTCCAGCGGTTTCAAACCGGTGGAACGGCCGCCACCAAAGCGCTCGGCGCGACGGTGCCAGGCCAGGTGCAAAGCGCCGGCAAAGGCGTGCTTCATCGGCCCGCCCCAAGTCATGCCGAAGAACATTTCCGTCAAGCTCAAGGCCACGGCCACGCCCAGCAGCACGACGAGAACCCAACCGCCAAAGTGCTCCGGCAGGATGCCCGCCACTGGCAGGGTCACCAGAAAGAAGCTGACGGAAAAGGCCATCAGGCTTTTCGGCAGGCGCATCCATGGACCTTTCGACAGCCGCGCAGGCGGATTGAGCCGGCGCAGTGCCATGAAAATTGCGCCGACAAACATGATCGCCGACGCCAACAGCAAGGCGTAGCCGAGGATCCGGTTATGCAAGCCGAAGCCGTGTACCAGGATCGCCAGTACGGCCGCCAAGACAAAACCGCCCGCCGTCGCAACGTGGGTGTTGGCGATGTATTTATCCCGTGCCACGACGTGGTGCAGATCGACCATATAGCGCTTGGGCATGGCCAGCAGACCGCCGAGCAAGTCGACCTTGGCCGCCCGGCCTTGGCGCCACAGCAGCATCCGCCGCACTGCGCCCAACACGGCCAGGGCCAGGGCGACGAACAACAGGATGGGAAGAAGGGTGTTCAACATGTGGAGCTCCCACCGGGAAAGCGGAGAAACGCATTTACCGTAGGAGTGAACGTGTTCGCGATAAGGCCGGGGCGGCCTTCAGGCGTTCATCAAATGAACAAATCCTTTTTGGCCGCTCCGCGCCCAATCGCGAACACGTTCACTCCTACAGAGGTATTGATTTAAAAATCCTTACACAACCGCAATGCGTCGTAGATCGCCGCATGGATGTTGCGCTGGGCCACGCAGTCGCCGATGCGGAACAGCAAGTAACCTTCGCCCGGCTGACTCAGCGAAGGTTGCGGCTGGATAGCGAACAACGCTTCGATGTCGATCTGGCCCTTGTTACGCGAGGCCTCTTTCAGCGCGTAGTAGATTTCTTCGTCTGGACGCACGCCGTTCTCGATCACCACTTGGTCGATCACCCGCTCCTCTTTGGCGCCGGTGTACTCGTTCTCCAGCACCGCGACCAACTTGTCACCCTCGCGATAGACCTTCTCCAGCATCAGGTCGCCGGTCATGATCACTTCTTTGGGGTACATGCTGCGGTAGTACGTCGGGAACGATGTTCCGCCAATGGCCACGCCCGGTTTGATGTCGTCAGTGACAATCTCGACCTGACTGCCTTTGTCCGCGAGGAAGTCGGCAACCGACATCCCGGTGAACTCACAGATGGTGTCGTAGACCAGCACGTTCTTGCCCGGCGCAACTTTGCCGTCGAGGATGTCCCAACTGCTGACCACCAGGCCTTCATCCGCGCCCCAATGTTCATTCTGTTCCAGGAACGGGTGACCGCCGTTTGCCAGCACGACCACGTCCGGACGCAAGTCCAGGATGGTTGCAGGGTCGGCCGCAGTCCCCAGACGCACGTCGACTTTCAAGCGCGCCAATTCCAGCTGGAACCAGCGGGTGATACCGGCGATCTGATCGCGCTGCGGCGCTTTCGATGCGGTAGTGATCTGCCCGCCGAGCACGTCTTTTTTCTCGAACAACGTCACATCATGCCCACGCTCGGCAGCCACGCGTGCGGCTTCCAGGCCTGCAGGACCTGCACCGACCACCACCACTTTGCGTTTCACGCCGGTGGATTTTTCGATGATGTGCGGCACGCCCATGTACTCACGGGAGGTCGCGGCGTTCTGGATGCATAGCACATCCAGCCCTTGGTACTGACGGTCGATGCAGTAGTTGGCACCCACGCATTGCTTGATCTGATCGACCTGGCCCATTTTGATCTTGGCGATCAGGTGCGGGTCCGCGATGTGCGCACGGGTCATGCCGACCATGTCGACGTAGCCGCCTTCCAGAATCCGTGTCGCCTGGTTCGGGTCCTTGATGTTCTGCGCGTGCAGGACCGGGGCCTTGACCACTTCTTTGATACCGGCGGCCAAATGCAGGAACGGCTCCGGTGGATAACTCATGTTGGGGATAACGTTGGCCAGGGTGTTGTGGGTGTCACACCCCGAACCGACCACACCGATAAAGTCGAGCATGCCGGTGTCGTCGTAGTACTTGGCGATCTGCTTCATGTCCTCATGGCTCAGGCCATCGGGATGGAATTCATCGCCGCACAGACGAATGCCGACGCAGAAATCCGGACCGACTTCCTTGCGCACAGCCTTGAGCACTTCCAGACCGAAACGCATGCGGTTTTCGAAACTGCCGCCCCACTCATCGGTGCGTTTGTTAACCCGAGGGCTCCAGAACTGATCGATCATGTGCTGGTGCACGGCGGACAGTTCGACGCCATCCAGGCCACCGGCCTTGGCCCGCCCGGCAGCGCTGGCGTAGTTGCCGATCACGCGCCAGATTTCTTCCGGCTCGATGGTTTTGCAGGTCGCGCGGTGTACCGGCTCACGAATGCCGGACGGTGACAGCAGGGTCGGCCAATGGTCGCCGTCCCAGCGCGAACGACGACCCATGTGAGTAATCTGAATCATGATCTTGGCGCCATGCTTGTGCATGGCATCCGCCAGGTTCTGGAAGTGCGGGATGATCTTGTCGGTGGCCAGGTTGACCGATTTCCACCAGCCTTGCGGGCTGTCGATGGCCACGCTGGAGGACCCGCCACAAATGGCCAGGCCGATGCCGCCCTTGGCTTTCTCCTCGTAATACTTCACGTACCGGTCAGTGGTCATGCCGCCATCGGTGGCATAAACCTCGGCGTGTGCGGTACTGAGTACGCGGTTGCGGATGGTCAGTTTGCCGATCTGGATAGGCTGGAACATTGCTTCGAAAGCCATGACGGAAACCTCGACTTACAACGGTTTGACGATGAACAGGCCATCGTCGTGGCCTTCTTCAGAACCACCGTAAACCTGCTCGGCCACAGTGCGGATCGGACTGCCTTTGGCGGCCAGGATTTGATCCATGGCACCCGCGAACCAGCCGGTGAACATATAATCGACCTTGCGCCCGACCTTGCCGTACACATAGACGAAGCACGAGTGCTCCAGGCGGATGCTGGCGGTGCCTTTTTCCAGGTCAATGGCTTCGATCTTGAACAGCCCCCAGCCGCGTTGCGACAAACGCTTCATGTAGTGTTCGAACACCGCGACGCCTTCCAGGCCGTGGCATTCAGCTTCTTTCTCGCACCAGTGCCAGGCCGATTTGTAACCCGCCTTGTAGAGAATTTCGGCGTAGGCGTCAGCGCCCAACACTTCTTCGATGCCCATGTGGTTGTTGACGAAAAAGTGACGTGGCACGTAGAGCATCGGCAACGCATCAGACGTCCAGACACCGGTTTCGCTGTCGACTTCGATAGGCAGTTGCGGGGCGATTTTAGCCATGGGGTAACACTCCAGAAATTCGGGTTGCGCCCACTGCGCGGATGGCAGTGGGGTCAGCTATTCAATGCAGATACGGTGTGAGCGTTACTCGCCCCAAACATCCTTGAGGACGCTTACCCAGTTCTCGCCCATGATTTTGCGCACGACGCGCTCGGGGTGGCCGCGTTTGAGCAGGGTTTCGGTCAGGTTGGGGAACTCACCCACGGTACGAATACCCAGCGGGTTGATGATCTTGCCGAAGCTGGTCAGACGCCGCGCGTAGCCCTTGTCGTGGGTCAGGTATTCGAAGAAGTCCTGACCGTGACCCTGTGTGAAGTCAGTGCCGATACCGATGGCGTCTTCACCGACAATGTTCATCACATATTCGATGGCTTCGGCGTAGTCGTCGATGGTCGAATCGATACCCTTGGCGAGGAACGGCGCAAACATGGTCACGCCGACAAAACCGCCATGGTCAGCGATGAACTTCAGTTCTTCATCGGACTTGTTGCGCGGATGTTCTTTCAAGCCGGACGGCAGGCAATGCGAGTAGCAGACCGGTTTTTTCGATTCGAGGATGACTTCTTCGGAGGTTTTTGAACCCACGTGAGACAGGTCGCACATGACACCGACGCGGTTCATTTCGGCAACGATCTCGCGACCGAAGCCCGACAGGCCGCCGTCACGTTCGTAACAGCCGGTGCCGACCAGGTTTTGCGTGTTGTAGCACATCTGCACAATGCCAACGCCGAGCTGCTTGAAGATCTCGACGTAGCCAATCTGGTCTTCATAAGCGTGGGCGTTCTGGAAACCGAAGAGGATGCCGGTCTTGCCTTGTTCTTTAGCCTTGCGGATATCCGCCGTGGTACGCACGGGGATGACCAGGTCACTGTTTTCACGCATCAGCTTCTGGCTGGTGCAGATGCTGTTGATGGTCGCCTGGAAACCTTCCCACACCGACACGGTGCAGTTGGCTGCGGTCAGGCCGCCTTTGCGCATGTCTTCGAACAGCTCACGGTTCCACTTGGCAATGATCAGCCCGTCAATAACGATGCTGTCGGCGTGCAATTCGGCTGGGCTCATCAGGCTGTCCCCTCTGGGTGATTCATGCGCCGAATCGTCTGCCGGCGCTTTGGGGCCAGCATATGCCTGAGGGTTGAGCGAGCCGGGTGCAAAAACGACAGGGGGTTTGCCGAAAGCGTCAAGAAACGACAAAGGGTAAGCGCCGTCTACATAGATAGACCATTGGGCCTCTATTCTTTACGCGGCGGCTGGGGGAAAATCCTTGGCGATTGCTCTGAACAACCGGCGAGGATGTTGCAAATGAGGTCAATGTTATTGGTGCTGGCAGTGCTGGCAACCGGTGCTCAAGCCGAAGACAGCACCCCCTGCGACAACGTGGAAACCACCCAGCAGAGCTTCGAGTGCTCAGCCTTCAACAAAACCACCTCCCAGCACGAGCTGGACAGCGCTTATAAAGACCTGGTCGACCGGATCAGCTCTCAGTACGCCAACCACCCGGCGCAGCTGAACGACTACCTCGCCAAAATAAAAAATGCCCAACAAATCTGGACCAAACTGCGCGAGGCTGACTGCGCGGTACAAACCTTCCTGAGCGAAAAAGGCAGCCAGACCCTAGAAATCGGGCAAAACGATTGCTTCTCGCAGATGAGCGATCAACGGTCGGAGTATTTGCAGTCGATCGGGATGGAGTGAAGCAGCGCCTGATAGTGATTCACGCATTCGTCCGCTGTCGATCCTCTCTCGGGCAGCGCGCAAACCGCGCGCGGTAACTGCGAGTGAAATACGATGGCGATTCAAAGCCGCAGGCCAGGCTGACTTCCAGCACACTCATGTCGGTCTGGCGCAGCAGTTGCCGCGCCTTCTCCAGGCGCAGCCCGAGATAGAAATTGCTCGGTGTGTCTTTCAAATGCAGGCGAAAAAGGCGCTCCAGCTGGCGGCGGGTGACCTGGATGCCTTCTGCCAGGTCCAGGGTGCTGAGCGGTGGCTCAGTGTGCTGCTCCATTTCGCCAATCACCTGCACCAGCTTTTTGTTGTTGATACCGTAACGCGTGGCGATCTGCATGCGTTGGTGGTCTTTGCGTGGGCGAATCCGGCCGAGCACGAACTGTTCCGAGACCTGAATCGCCAGTTCCGGCCCGTGGGCCTGGCCGATCAGGTCGAGCATCATGTCGATGGACGCCGTGCCGCCTGCGGACGTGATGCGGCGACGGTCGATTTCAAACAACTCCTGAGTCACTGCCAGCTGTGGATAAGACTCCTTGAACGCCCCCAGCGCCTCCCAATGCAGGGTCAGACGATGGCCGTCGAGCAGGCCTGCCTGCGCCAGGATAAAACTGCCGGTGTCGATGCCACCAAGGGTCACGCCTTCGTGGTCGAGTCGACGCAGCCAGTGCTCCAGTGCCGGGGTGCAGAATTTCAGCGGCTCAAAGCCAGCCACCACCCACAACGTCGTGCCTTTCTTCAGCGGCTCCAGCGCGGCATCGGCGTTGACCGACATGCCATTACTGGCAACCACCGCCCCGCCATCGACACTCAGCACATGCCAGCGATACAGCTCGCCACCGAAGCGATTGGCGACGCGCAGCGGCTCGACGGCCGAGACGAAGCCCATCACCGAGAACCCTGGCATGAGCAAAAAGTAATAGTCCTGGGACATCGGCGGTACTCGCGAGGTCAGCATCACTCACCACATACGCCAGTTGAATGAGGACAGCAAGAGAACAAGTCGCTACTGTGCAAGAGCGCGTCGCCGCTGTGCGTTTTCCAGGGGCTGCGGCTGCGTAACGTTGCATCACGGCGCGCAGACGTCGGAACCCCACAATAACGACTGCCGAGGGAATCCATCATGAAACGACTGATCAGCTGTTGTTTGCTGGCACTCACCGGAACCACCTTCATCGCCAACAGCGCCAGTGCAGCTGAAGCGGCAACCTGTCAGAACGTACGCCTGGGCGTGGTCAACTGGACCGACGTTATGGCTACCAGCGCCATGACCCAGGTTCTGCTCGATGGCCTGGGCTACAAGACCAAACAGACCAGCGCCTCACAGCAAATCATCTTCGCCGGTATCCGCGATCAGCGCCTGGACATGTTCCTCGGCTACTGGGACCCGTTGATGACCCAGACCATCACCCCGTTCGTGGAAAAAAATCAGGTGCGCATCCTGCCTGAACCCAGCCTCAAAGACGCTCGCGCGACCCTCGCCGTTCCAACCTACCTCGCCGACAAGGGCCTGAAAACCTTTGCCGACATCGCCAAGTTCAAGAAAGAACTGGGCGGCAAAATCTACGGCATCGAGCCAGGATCGGGCGCCAACACCCAGATCAAGGAAATGATCGCCAAGAACCAGTTTGGCCTCGGCGACTTCCAGTTGGTGGAATCAGGCGAAGCCGGAATGTTGTCGGCAGTCACCCGGGCGGTCAATCGCAACGAAGCCATCGTGTTCTTCGGGTGGGCGCCGCACCCAATGAACGTCAACCAGAAAATGACCTACCTCACCGGCAGTGATAACGCCCTCGGCCCGAATGAAGGCGAGGCCAAAGTCTGGACCGTTACCGCACCGGATTACGCCCAGCGTTGCCCGAACGTCGACAAGCTGCTGACCAACCTGAGTTTCACCGCTGAAGACGAGAGTCGGATGATGCAGCCGTTGCTCAACCACAAAGACGCGCTTGAATCAGCCCGGCAATGGCTCAAAGACCATCCGCAAGACCTCAAGCGCTGGCTCGCTGGGGTGAAAACCTTTGACGGCAAAGACGCCGCTGAAAACCTGAAACTTAGCAGCAACCCGTAGCGTATCCGAACCACCGATCCGCAGCCTGAACAGGCTGCGGAAGGGATCACCACACTCTAAAAACCGCCTGTAAGGAACCTGAAATGAACCATGACGTCATCATCACCTGCGCACTGACCGGTGCTGGCGACACTACCGGGAAGAGCCATCTGGTCCCGGTCACTCCCAAACAAATCGCTGCCGCCGCCGTTGAAGCCGCCAAAGCCGGGGCGACCGTGGTCCATTGCCATGTACGCAACCCTGACACCGGCAAGTTCAGCCGCGACGTGGCCCTGTACCGTGAAGTGATGGAGCGCATTCGCGAAGCCGACGTCGACATCATCGTCAACCTCACCGCCGGCATGGGTGGCGACCTAGAGATTGGCGCAGGCGAGAACCCGATGGAGTTCGGTCCGAACACCGACCTGATCGGCCCGCTGAGTCGCTTGGCACACGTCGAAGCACTGCTGCCGGAAATCTGCACCCTCGATTGCGGCACCCTGAACTTTGGCGATGGCGACACCATCTACGTGTCCACCCCGGCCCAACTGCGCGCTGGCGCCAAACGCATTCAAGAGCTGGGCGTGAAAGCCGAGCTGGAAATTTTCGACACCGGTCACCTGTGGTTCGCCAAGCAGATGATCAAGGAAGGTCTGCTCGACGACCCACTGTTCCAGCTGTGCATGGGCATCCCGTGGGGCGCGCCTGCTGACACCACAACCATGAAAGCCATGGTCGATAACCTGCCGGAAAACGCCGTGTGGGCAGCCTTTGGTATCGGCCGCATGCAGATGCCGATGGCAGCCCAGGCCGTGCTGCTCGGCGGCAACGTGCGTGTGGGTCTGGAAGACAACATCTGGCTTGATCGCGGCGTGCTGGCCAGCAATGGCGCACTGGTCGAACGCGCCTCGGAAATCCTCAGCCGCTTGGGCGCCCGGGTTCTGACCCCTGCTGAAGGCCGGGTCAAGATGGGCCTCAAGAAACGCGGCTAACGACACCCCGAACTGTAGGAGCTGACTTGTCACTACGCGTCCCGCTGCGAAGACCATTCAGCGCGGTGTATCTGATAGACCGTGTCGTCTGGCATTCGCAGACAAGCCAGCTACAAAAGCGACTTTTTTCAGGAATTTTCGATGACTTTTATCACTGACATCAAAATCTTCGCCGCGCTCGGTAGCGGTGTTATCGGCAGCGGTTGGGTTTCCCGCGCACTGGCTCACGGCCTGGACGTGATCGCCTGGGACCCGGCGCCCGGCGCTGAGGAGGCCCTGCGCAAACGCGTGGCCAATGCCTGGTCCGCCCTGGAAAAACAGGGCCTAGCCCCTGGGGCGTCGCAAAGTCGCCTGCGCTTTGTCGCGACGATTGAAGAATGCGTGCGTGACGCCGACTTTATTCAAGAAAGCGCCCCCGAGCGTCTCGACCTGAAGCTGGACCTGCACAGCAAGATCAGCGCCGCAGCCAAGCCCAATGCCTTGATCGGCTCCAGCACCTCGGGGCTGTTGCCCAGCGAATTTTACGAAAGCGCCATCCACCCGGAACGCTGCGTGGTTGGTCACCCATTCAACCCGGTCTACCTGCTGCCACTGGTTGAAGTGGTCGGTGGCAAACACACGGCCCCCGAGGCCGTACAAGCGGCGATCAAGGTGTATGAATCCCTGGGCATGCGGCCGCTGCATGTGCGTAAGGAAGTGCCGGGCTTTATCGCCGACCGTCTGCTTGAAGCGCTGTGGCGCGAGGCCTTGCACCTGGTCAACGACGGGGTGGCCACCACCGGCGAAATCGACGATGCGATCCGCTTTGGCGCAGGCCTGCGCTGGTCGTTCATGGGCACCTTCCTCACCTACACCCTGGCAGGTGGCGATGCTGGCATGCGCCACTTCATGGCGCAATTCGGCCCGGCGCTGCAACTGCCGTGGACTTATTTGCCGGCCCCCGAACTGACCGACAAGCTGATCGACGATGTGGTCGACGGCACCACCGACCAGCTCGGCAGCCACAGTATTTCAGCCCTGGAACGCTATCGCGATGACTGCCTGCTGGCCGTACTTGACGCGGTGAAAACCACTAAAGCCAAGCATGGAATGGCGTTTAGCGAGTAGCCCGCTCCTACAGGGAATTCATTCCAGATAAAAATTGATGAGACTGCCATGCCAACACTCACCACCTACACAACCCCAGTCCTCGCCGACTGGGTCGATTACAACGGGCATCTGCGCGATGCGTTCTATCTGCTGATTTTCAGCTACGCCACGGACGCTTTCATGGACCATTTGGGCCTGGACAGCGACAACCGCGAAGCCAGCGGTCACTCGTTGTTCACCCTCGAATGCCATCTCAATTATCTGCATGAAGTGAAGCAGGGTGAAGAGGTCGAAGTCCGCACTCAAGTCATCGGCCACGACCGTAAACGCGTGCACCTCTACCACAGCCTGCACACACCCGGCAGCGACGAACCCTTGGCCGCCAACGAACAAATGCTGTTGCACGTCGACCTGGCGGGCCCACGCTCGGCACCGTTCAGCGAGCCGGTATTGAACACCCTGCTGGCCTTGGTCGAAACCCAAAAAGACCTGCCGCGGCCCGCCTACATCGGCCGCGTGATTGGTTTGCCCGTCTGACCCTCTGCCGCCACCTACGACAATAGAAAAGGAGATCGCCATTAACACTCCCGCCGTCGCCGACTTTCGCAATTACCCGTTGATCAGCGCGTTGACCGCCGTACAACCCTTGGCGGACAGGTTGCACGTGCAATGGGCCGATGGGCGGCTCAGCCCCTTTCATCATCAATGGCTGCGGGATAACTGCCCGTGCCCTGAATGCGTGTACAGCGTGACCCGTGAGCAGGTGCTGGAAATCGTCGATGTCGCTGAAGACCTGGTGCCCAACACCAGTCTGATCGACGCCCAGGGTTGCCTGTGGGTGGAATGGCAGGACGGCCATCAAAGCCGCTTCGATCCTGGCTGGCTGCGTGCCCATGCTTACGACGAGGCATCGCGCGCCGAGCGGTTCGAGGCCACACCGAAAAGCCAACTGTGGACCGCCAACCTGCAACTGCCGGTGTTCGAATATCACGCGATCATGGAGGACCCGAAGGCGCTGCTTCAGTGGCTGCTGGCGCTGCGTGATATCGGCCTGACGCAGGTGCGCGGCGTGCCCACGGAACCTGGCTCATTGGCGCAAATCGCCAAGCGGATTTCGTTTATCCGCGAGAGTAATTTCGGCGTGCTGTTCAATGTGCAATCAAAAGCCGATGCCGACAGCAACGCCTACACCGCCTTCAACCTACCGTTACACAGCGACCTACCAACCCGCGAGCTGCAACCGGGGTTGCAATTTCTGCATTGTCTGGTGAATGACGCGGTGGGCGGCGAAAGTGTGTTCGTCGACGGCTTCGCGATTGCCAATGCCCTGCGCCATGAAGACCCGGAAGCGTTTCGCAGCCTGTGCGAGATTCCGCTGGAGTTTCGCAACAAGGATCGCCACAGCGACTACCGGTGCCTCGCGCCGATCATTGCATTGGACACCTTGGGCCAGGTCCGTGAAATCCGCATGGCAAACTTCCTGCGCGGCCCGTTCGATGCACCCGCAGAGCAGATGCCCGCACTGTATCGGGCCTATCGACGCTTTATCGCCATGACCCGCGAAGCGCGCTTTCGAGTGAGTGCGCGGCTGAGCCCCGGCGACATGTGGTGCTTCGACAATCGCCGCACCCTTCACGCCCGTAATGCGTTCGACCCGGCAACCGGGGCGCGGCACTTCCAGGGTTGCTACATAGACCGCGATGAACTGCTGTCGCGCATTCGGGTATTGCAACGGTAGATGCAGCGCTGCTACAGGTAACTTGAGGTATAAAAAAACCCGCATCGCTGCGGGTTTTTTCAATCAACTCAAACTCAGTTGACCTTGGCGTTCAACTCGCCTTTGGCATAACGCAGGTACATTTTTTCCAGCGACATCGGCTTGATCTTCGATGCCTGACCAGCAGTACCGAACGCTTCGTAACGCGCGATGCAGATGTCACGCATGGCAACGATGGTTTCGCCGAAGAATTTACGTGGGTCAAATTCGCTCGGGTTGGTGGCCATCAGGCGACGCATCGCACCGGTGGACGCCAGACGCAGGTCGGTGTCGATGTTGACCTTGCGCACGCCGTACTTGATGCCTTCGACGATTTCTTCGACGGGTACACCGTAGGTCTCTTTAATGTCGCCGCCGTATTGGTTGATGATTTTCAACCATTCTTGCGGGACCGAAGACGAACCGTGCATCACCAAGTGGGTGTTGGGGATGCGCTTGTGGATTTCTTTGATGCGTTCAATCGCCAAGGTGTCGCCGGTAGGCGGCTTGGTGAACTTGTACGCGCCGTGGCTGGTACCGATGGCGATAGCCAGGGCATCGACCTGAGTCCTTTTGACGAAGTCAGCGGCTTCTTCCGGGTCGGTCAACAGTTGGCTGTGATCAAGCACGCCTTCTGCACCCACGCCGTCTTCTTCGCCAGCCATACCGGTTTCCAGGGAACCCAGGCAACCCAACTCGCCTTCGACCGATACGCCGCAGGCATGCGCCATGGCCACGGTTTGCTGAGTTACGCGTACGTTGTACTCGTAATCAGTCGGGGTCTTGCCGTCTTCGGCAAGGGAGCCATCCATCATGACCGAGCTGAAACCCAACTGGATCGAGCGCTGGCAGATATCAGGGCTGGTGCCGTGATCCTGGTGCATGACCACCGGGATGTGCGGGAATTCTTCGATGGCGGCGAGGATCAAGTGACGCAGGAACGGAGCACCGGCGTATTTGCGGGCGCCGGCCGAAGCCTGAACGATCACCGGGGAATCGGTCTTGTCGGCCGCTTCCATAATGGCGCGCATCTGTTCCAGGTTGTTGACGTTGAAAGCTGGGACGCCGTAGCCGAACTCGGCTGCGTGGTCCAACATCTGGCGCATGCTGATAAGTGCCATTTTAGGTTTCTCTCCCGGTTGGGTCGTTAATCGTGCAAGCCTGCCTTAACGGCGGCTGCTATTCAAATTTTGCGCATCGGACAATGGCCGAGCGCGCTCAACAGGCAGTCGCAAACATACTCAGCGCCGAACTAGGGAGCCTTGCAAGCGCGACCGATCAAATCATTGGTGGCGACCCAGTACACCAGGCCTTCCTCACCCTTTATGTGAAACGCCAAGACACCGTCGCTGTACAACTCCCCGGAAGCGCCAGGCTCAGGCTTCAAACGATAGACCTGATCTTTGCCACCCAGGCGAACATCGACTTGAGTCTTGGTACTGTCGGTGAAATGCCATAGCACTTCGGCCTGACTGTCACACACCCAACGGGTCCACGCGCTCTGTTGTTCCGGTGCATTCATACTGGCGCATCCGCCCAGCACTGCAAATGTCGCAAGGGCGATTAAGCCTTTCATTACTTCTCCTGGCCACCCCATGAAGCTCGGCAAGTGCCAATCACTTCGGTCGATCAGGGGCGGTTTTGTTCCTGATTGCATCATCGTAGGCTCAATCGCACCCCAAGCCTCAAGGACAGCCTGCCTTTACCTCAGCAGGCATGACCTCATACTTGTCCAGTACATCCGGGCCGCCGCGCTTATAGATGATCGGCACGGTTTCCGCCTGCCAGTCAGCTTCGTAACAGCTTGCCCGAGGTGCCTTGGGCGCGGCTTTTGCGTCTTCAGCGCCGGGCTCACTGGCACACCCGGCCATCAGACCGGCAATGACAAACAGTGGTAACCGCTTGACCATGTAAATCCCCTTCACCCACACCGGACGCTCAGGCCTTGGCCCGCTGCTCCAATACTTCAACCGCGGGCAGGACTTTGCCTTCGACGAACTCAAGGAAAGCGCCGCCACCGGTAGAAATGTAGGAGATTTTATCCGCTACGCCATATTTATCGATGGCCGCCAGCGTATCGCCACCGCCCGCAATGGAAAATGCATCGCTAGCCGCAATAGCCTTGGCCAACGTCTTGGTGCCTTCGCCGAATTGATCGAACTCGAACACGCCAACCGGACCGTTCCACAGGATAGTCTTCGACGATTTCAACAAGTCGGCGAAGTGCGCTGCAGTTTGCGGACCGATATCCAGAATCATGTCGTCGTCAGCCACGTCAGCGATCAGTTTGACCGTCGCTACAGCGTTTTCGGCGAATTCCTTGGCCACTACCACATCCACCGGCAGCGGCACGCTGACTTTGGCGGCGATGGCGCGGGCGGTGTCCAGCAGATCAGGCTCGTACAGCGATTTGCCGACATTGTGCCCGGCCGCTGCGAGGAAGGTGTTGGCGATGCCGCCACCGACGATCAACTGGTTGCAGATCTGGCTCAGGCTGTTAAGCACATCCAGTTTAGTGGAGACCTTGGAGCCCGCGACGATAGCCGCCATTGGCTGGGCCGGAGCGCCAAGGGCTTTGCCCAATGCATCCAGCTCGGCAGCCAGCAACGGGCCGGCACACGCGACTTTGGCGAACTTGCTGACGCCGTGGGTCGAGCCCTCGGCGCGGTGAGCTGTACCGAAAGCGTCCATCACGAATACATCGCACAGGGCAGCGTATTTTTGCGCCAGCTCGTCGGTGTTTTTCTTCTCGCCCTTATTGAAGCGCACGTTCTCGAATAGCACGATGTCGCCCGCCTTGATCTCGACACCGTTCAGGTAGTCGGCAATCAGCGGTACGTCACGACCCAACGCCTTGCTCAGGTAGTCGGCAACGGGTTTGAGGCTGTTTTCAGCGGAGAACTCGCCCTCGGTCGGACGGCCCAAATGCGAGCAGACCATGACGGCGGCGCCCTTTTCCAGCGCCAGTTTGATGGTCGGCAGCGAAGCAAGAATCCGCGCATCGCTGGTTACCACACCGTCCTTGATCGGGACGTTAAGGTCTTCACGGATCAATACACGCTTACCTTGCAGATCGAGGTCGGTCATCTTCAACACGGTCATGAGGCTGTCCCTGGTTTACTGTTGTGTGTGAGCAACGCGCAGATAGTGATCGGCGACGTCGAGCATTCGATTGGCAAAACCCCATTCGTTGTCGAACCAGGCCAGCAGGTTCACCAGCCGTGGGCCGGAAACGCGTGTCTGACTGGCATCGACAATCGCCGAATGAGGGTCATGATTGAAATCACAGCTGGCATGCGGCAGTTCGGTATACGCCAACAACCCTTTGAGCGGGCCGCTGGTGGCGGCGTCGCGAAGTATCCGGTTGATCTCGGCGGCATCGGTATCACGCGCTGTCTGCAGGGTGATATCGAGGCAAGAGACGTTAACCGTTGGCACACGCACTGCTTTGGCCTGAATTCGCCCGGCAAGTTCCGGCAAAAGCCGTTCGATGCCGCGCGCCAGACCAGTGGACACCGGAATAATCGACTGAAAGGCCGAACGCGTACGGCGCAGGTCTTCGTGATGATAGGCGTCGATCACCGGTTGGTCGTTCATCGCCGAGTGGATGGTGGTGATGGAAATGTATTCCAGGCCGATGGCCTGATCGAGCAAACGCAACAGCGGCACACTGCAATTAGTGGTGCAGGAAGCATTGGACACCAGCAATTCGGTGCCCGTCAGTTTGTCCTGATTGATGCCATACACGATGGTGGCATCAACATCCGCTTCGCTGGCCATCGGTTGCGAGAACAACACGCGGGGGGCGCCTGCGTCGAGAAAGCGCTGGCCATCTTCCCGTGTGTTGTAAGCACCCGAGCATTCAAGCACCAGATCGACGCCTAGCCCAGCCCAATCGATCCCTTCAGGGGTTGCGCTGCGCAGCACCTTGATGCCGTGCTCGTTGATGTACAAGTAGTCGTCTTCGACCCGCACTTCGCCAGGAAAGCGACCGTGGGTTGAGTCAAAGCGCGTGAGGTATTCGAGACTGGCTATGTCTGCCAGATCGTTCAATGCAACCACTTCAAACCCGGCTTTCGCCCCTCGCTCACACAGCGCGCGCAAGACGCAACGACCGATACGGCCGTAGCCGTTGAGAGCAACTTTATACAGGCGTGGCTGAGGCATGGGGTTCTCGCTGGCAGGTGTTAAAACCTGTAGGAGCGCGCTTGCCCGCGATAAGGCCGGAACGGCCTTCCGATGCAAGACAACATCGTGTGACTGCTGCGCAGCCAATCGCGGGCAAGCGCGCTCCTACAAGGGGAACGCATTACTACTTAGTCTTCAAGCAGCTCTTCAGCCGTACCCAGGATGTTTTCCAGGGTGAAACCGAACTCTTCGAACAAGGCCGGCGCAGGTGCCGACTCGCCGAAGGTGGTCATGCCGATGACCCGACCTTCCAGACCAACGTATTTGTACCAGTAGTCCGCGTGAGCGGCTTCGATGGCGATACGCGCGCTGACTTGCAACGGCAGAACCGTTTGCTTGTACATCGCATCCTGGGCATCGAAGACGCTGGTGCACGGCATGGAAACCACGCGCACGTTACGGCCTTGTGCAGTCAGTTTCTCGTAAGCCAGTACCGCCAGGCCCACTTCGGAACCGGTGGAGATCAGGATCAGCTCAGGCTCACCCACACAGTCGCGCAGCACGTAACCGCCACGGGCGATTTCCGCCACTTGAATGGCATTGCGGGATTGGTGAGTCAGGTTCTGACGAGAGAACACCAGGGCCGATGGACCGTCGTTACGCTCAATCGCGTATTTCCAGGCCACTGCCGACTCCACGGCATCTGCCGGGCGCCAGGTATCGAGGTTCGGCGTGCCACGCAGGCTGGCCAGTTGCTCGATCGGCTGGTGCGTCGGACCGTCTTCGCCCAGACCGATGGAGTCGTGGGTGTAGACGAACAGCACGCGTTTTTTCATCAGCGAAGCCATGCGCACTGCGTTGCGCGCGTATTCCATGAAAATCAGGAAGGTCGCGCCGTACGGTACGAAACCGCCATGCAGGGCGATACCGTTCATGATCGCGCTCATGCCGAATTCGCGAACGCCGTAATGCAGGTAGTTACCGCTGAAATCTTCAGCCGTGAGGCTCTTGCAGCCTTTCCAGATAGTCAGGTTGGAGCCTGCCAGGTCAGCCGAACCGCCAAGGAACTCAGGCAGCAGTGGACCGAAGGCATTCAATGCGTTCTGGCTGGCTTTACGGCTGGCGATGGTTTCGCCCTTGGCATCGACTTCGGCGATGTAGGCATCGGCCTTTTCGGCAAAATCAGCCGGCAGCTCGCCACTCATGCGACGGATCAATTCGTTGGCCAGTTCCGGGTGTTCGGCGGAGTAGGCAGCAAAACGTTGATCCCACTCGGCTTCTACAGCAAGACCCGCTTCCTTGGCGTCCCACTCGGCGTAGATATCCGCCGGAATTTCAAAAGGGCCGTAATTCCATTTCAGCGCGGCACGGGTCAGCGCAATTTCCGCGTCGCCCAGTGGAGCGCCGTGGCAGTCTTCCTTGCCTTGCTTGTTTGGCGAGCCGAAACCAATGGTGGTCTTGCAGCAGATCAGCGTGGGTTGCGCGCTTTTACGTGCTGTCTCGATGGCGATCTTGATTTCTTCGGCATCGTGGCCGTCGACATTACGGATCACTTGCCAGTTGTAGGCTTCGAAACGCTTCGGCGTATCGTCGGTGAACCAGCCTTCGACTTCGCCATCGATGGAAATGCCGTTGTCATCGTAGAACGCGATCAGTTTGCCCAGACCCAAGGTACCGGCCAGCGAGCCGACTTCGTGGGAAATGCCTTCCATCATGCAGCCATCACCCAGGAACACGTAGGTGTGGTGATCGACGATATTGTGGCCCGGACGGTTGAACTGCTCGGCCAGCACTTTTTCAGCGATGGCAAAACCGACGGCATTGGCCAAGCCCTGCCCCAAAGGACCGGTGGTTGTCTCGACGCCAGGGGTGTAGCCATATTCAGGGTGACCCGGCGTACGGCTGTGCAACTGACGGAAATTTTTCAGGTCGTCGATGGACAGGTCGTAACCGGTCAGGTGCAGCAGCGAGTAAACCAGCATCGAGCCGTGGCCGTTGGACATGATGAAGCGGTCACGGTCGGCGAACGATGGATTGCTCGGGTTGTGTTTGAGGTAATCACGCCAAAGCACCTCGGCGATATCCGCCATGCCCATAGGGGCACCGGGATGGCCGCTGTTGGCTTTTTGCACGGCATCCATGCTGAGGGCACGAATGGCGTTGGCACGCTCACGACGGCTGGGCATCGCTGATCTCCTGGAACTGAAAGGATGGGATCGGAAAAAAGGTGAGCATTTTCCCTCAGGCATTGCTTCGGGGCAATGACAGATAGTCGTTGGAAGGCCTTTTTCCTGCGCTGTCCTCGTTATTACACGGCCAAACCGGATATTCCTCAGACACAAACCTGTCTGGCGCGTTCACTCGGTGCCGAATGCGCATGACGGACACCACCCATCGACCAATATCAAAACTTTTTGATATTGGTCTTGCGAGACGAACAATCGCTCTCTAGACTGCCAGCCTTATGAACCTTCGCGTGCCTGCAATCCGCCATGATGACAGCGACGATCTGGCTGCCTTGTGCAAAGCCGGAGGCGATCCGCTGCGACTCAATGTGCTGCGCGCGCTGGCCAACGATTCGTTCGGGGTCCTGGAACTGGCGCAGATTTTCGCCATCGGTCAATCCGGCATGAGCCACCATTTAAAGGTGCTGTCTCAGGCCGAGCTGGTAGCGACGCGCCGCGAAGGCAATGCGATTTTTTACCGTCGCGCCCTGCCCCATACCGAACAACCGGGCGGCAGGCTGCACGCGGCACTGCTCGACGAAGTCGATAACCTGGCCTTGCCCGGCGATGTCCAGGCGCGCATTGGTCTGGTGCACCGGCAACGGGCGACCGCCAGTCAGGACTTCTTCGCGCGGGTCGCGGAAAAATTTCGTGCCCAGCAGGACTTGATCGCCGGTCTGGCGCAATATCGCGAGAGCCTGCTATCACTTCTGGACACGCTGAGTTTCAGCCACGACGCCACTGCGGTGGAAGTCGGCCCGGGCGATGGTGGTTTTCTACCGGAACTGGCGCGGCGCTTTTGCCACGTCACCGCGCTCGACAACAGCCCAGCGATGCTGGAACTGGCCCGCCAGGTCTGCGAGCGCGAAGCGCTGGGCAATGTCGAGCTGCAACTGGCCGACGCCTTGAACAACGTCACGGTGCGCGCCGACTGCGTTGTATTGAATATGGTGCTTCACCATTTTGCTGCACCGGCCGAAGCACTTAAACAGCTGGCCCACCTGGTGCAACCAGGCGGTAGTCTGTTGGTGACAGAGTTGTGTAGCCACGACCAGAGCTGGGCCAAGGAGGCCTGCGGCGATCTCTGGTTGGGTTTTGAACAGGATGATCTGGCCCGTTGGGCCACTGCTGCGGGACTCGTTCCCGGGGAAAGCCTCTATATAGGGCTACGTAATGGTTTCCAGATCCAGGTTCGCCACTTTCAGCGACCGGCTGGCAACACTCACCATCGGTAAATTCAGGAAACCCGTCGATATGAGCGAATACTCACTTTTCACCTCCGAATCCGTGTCCGAAGGACATCCGGACAAAATCGCCGACCAGATTTCCGATGCGGTTCTGGACGCCATTATTGCCGAAGACAAGTTTGCCCGCGTCGCCTGCGAAACGCTGGTCAAAACCGGCGTAGCGATCATCGCGGGTGAAGTGACCACGTCGGCCTGGGTCGACCTGGAAGACATCGTCCGTAACGTTATTCTAGATATCGGCTACAACAGCTCCGACGTCGGCTTTGACGGCGCGACGTGCGGCGTGATGAACATCATCGGCAAGCAGTCGGTGGACATCGCCCAAGGCGTTGACCGCAGCAAGCCTGAAGATCAGGGCGCTGGCGATCAGGGCCTGATGTTCGGCTACGCCAGCAACGAAACCGACGTGCTGATGCCTGCGCCGATCACCTTCTCCCACGCACTGGTAAAGCGTCAGGCCGAAGCCCGCAAATCCGGCCTGCTGCCATGGCTGCGCCCGGATGCCAAATCCCAGGTTACTTGCCGTTATGAACACGGCAAGGTCGTGGGCATCGACGCGATCGTGCTCTCCACCCAGCACAATCCTGAAGTGTCCTACAAAGACCTGCGCGAAGGCGTGATGGAGCTGATCGTCAAACACGTGCTACCAGCCGAGCTGCTGCACAAAGACACTCAGTTCCACATCAACCCTACCGGCAACTTCATTATCGGTGGCCCCGTGGGCGACTGCGGCCTGACCGGTCGCAAGATCATCGTCGACACCTACGGCGGCATGGCCCGTCACGGCGGTGGCGCGTTCTCCGGCAAGGATCCATCTAAGGTTGACCGTTCCGCAGCGTACGCGGGTCGTTATGTGGCGAAGAACATCGTCGCCGCAGGCTTGGCTGAGCGTTGCGAGATTCAGGTGTCCTACGCCATCGGCGTTGCACAACCGACCTCGATTTCGTTGAACACGTTCGGCACCGGCAAGTTGCCAGACTCGAAGATTATCGCCCTGGTGCGTGAACACTTCGACCTGCGCCCTTACGCAATCACCACCATGCTCGACCTGCTGCACCCGATGTACCAGGCCACTGCTGCCTACGGCCACTTCGGTCGTACGCCAGTAGAAATGACTGTTGGCGATGACACCTTCACCGCCTTCACCTGGGAGCGCACCGACCGCGCCGACGCCCTGCGCATCGCTGCCGGTTTGTAATAGCACCAGCGTTTCAGGTTAGAAAAAGCCCCCGTCGACGTTGGTCGGCGGGGGCTTTTTTGTGTCCGCTGGAAATCCCTCCGCCATCGCGGGCACTGCAAAATCCTGTAACCAGTCAATGCTCTTCCCCCCCAACCTAGCAACTAGCCTCATAAGCAAACCCCAAGCAAGGATGCTTCGATGCTGTCCGTTCTGCGTGTATTGACCAGTGCTGTTTTCGCGCTCGCCTCGTTAACCGTCAACGCCGACACCTGCCCCGACTGGCCGCCCGCCAAGGTCCGCACCGAAATAGTTGCTCTGCAACAACACATTGCCCAATGGGATGACAGCTATCACCGCCAGGGAGTTTCTCTGATCGCGGATGAGCTTTATGACCAGTCTCGCGCACGCCTGTCGCTGTGGCGTGGGTGCTTTGCTCAGAAGGCGCCTGACGACAATCCGCTGAAAACAGCGGCCGGTCCGCTCGTTCATCCCATACCCCATACCGGGCTGAGCAAACTGCGCAACGAACGCGCAGTCCAAGCCTGGCTCAAGGACCGTGAGGACGTGTGGATTCAGCCCAAGGTCGACGGAGTCGCGGTCACGCTGGTGTATGAAAGCGGCCAGTTGAAGCAGGTCATTAGCCGAGGCGATGGGCTCACAGGACAGGACTGGACCCACAACGCACGCCAGTTACCCGCCATCGCGCAGCACCTGCCCTGGCGGGAAAGTCTGGTGCTGCAAGGCGAGTTGTACTGGCGGCTGGCAGACCACGTGCAAGCCGACGGCGGCAGCCTGAACGCGCGCAGCAAGGTCGCCGGGTTGCTGGCACGCAAGACCATTACCCCGGACGAGGCGGCAAATGTAGGCCTGTTCGTCTGGGACTGGCCAAACGGGCCGGAGCACCTGACCGAACGCCTCGACGGATTGAGTGCCATGGGGTTCACCGACAGTGCGCTCTATAGCAAGCCCCTGCAAAACTTCGCTCAAGCGCAGCAATGGCGCGAGCACTGGTACCGCAATGCGCTGCCCTTCGCCACCGATGGAGTGGTCATGCGCCAGAGCCAGCGACCCTCTGCACAACGTTGGCAAGCCAAGGCGCCCTACTGGATCGCAGCCTGGAAATACCCCTACGCCCAAGTGATCGCGAACGTGCGCAAGGTCAACTTCAACATCGGGCGCAGCGGCCGAATCACGCCGGTTCTGGACGTGGACCCGGTGCGTCTGGATGATCGGAACGTCAAGCGGATCAATGTCGGGTCCCTGGTACGCTGGCAAAAAATGGACATCCGCCCCGGCGACCAGATCGCAATCAGTCTGGCAGGATTGACCATCCCACGCCTGGACAGCGTGGTGTCACGCAGCGTTGAACGGGCTGAGTTCAACGTGCCGCAGGCGAGCGACTACCACGCCCTCAGTTGCTGGCAGCCGAGCCCGGGATGCGAAAGCCAGTTTCAGGCGCGCCTGGTTTGGCTCGGCGGCAAGCAAGGGCTGGCAATGCCCGGAGTGGGACCTGGCACGTGGGATGCGTTGCTCAGGGCCGGAAAGATTAACGGCCTGCTCGATTGGATGACCCTTGATGCCGTGCAGCTTGCTAACATTGCCGGCCTCGCCGAGCGCAGCAGCGCTAAACTGCTTGGCAGTTTTCAACAGGCTCGACAGCAACCGTTTCATCGCTGGGTGAAAGCGCTCGGGTTACCGCCGACCGCTGGCGTTGACCTCGGTAGCCAGTGGAGTGAACTGGCGGCCAAGAGTGTCGAACAGTGGATAAGCGAGCCGGGAATCGGTCCAGGAAGGGCCGCACAGCTCAATGCGTTTTTTCAAAATCCGCAGGTACAGGCATTGAGTGAGCAATTGCGGGTGCAAGGGATAGAAGGTTTTTAGGTCAATATCATTTTTCAGGGACAGGCGAGTCTTCGTTCGCTTATCGCGTCACTATTTTCAAGGGAGCCCCCATGAAGTGCTTGTCACCGCTGACCCTGTTCACGGCATGCAGCCTGCTGGCAGCACCGCTGTTCGCCGCCGAGGAAGCCCCCCAACTGACGGGCTGCGCGGCCAAGCGCCAGGACATCAGCGCCCGGATCGAACTCGCCAAGGCCAACGGCAACAGCGACCAGCAAGCCGGGCTGGAAAATGCCTTGAGTGAGGTATCGACCACCTGCGCCGACGCCTCCTTGCTCAAGCAACTTGAACAGAAAGTGCTGGAGGCCAAACGCGACGTCAGCCGGCGCCAGTCAGACCTGACCAAAGCGATGAGCAAAGGCGACCCGGACAAGATCAACACGCGCAAAGACAAACTCGCCGAGTCGCGTAAAGAACTGCATGACGCTCAAGTGGAGCTGGAGAAGGTCGAGCCGAACTATGATTGATACACCGCAAAGCAGTGTGTCAATCACTGCACATCAATGATCGCGAAACTCTTTATGGCATGCCTCGCACGCATCTTCGACCTTCTGCACCGCAGGGCTCAGGGTGCTGGCCTTGAAGGGCTTGGCATTGGTGGCGAGCACCAGTTCCCCGGTGGCCGATTCGAGTGACCGGGCCAGTTCCTGGAAATGTGCCTGTTTTTGCCAGACATCATCCTTGGCGCTGGTATGGTCGGCTTCCTTGACCACGGGGAAATGCTTCCACGGCTCGTGGGCCAGGCTGTCGAGCTTGATCGCGCCGTCGGTGAAGCGCTGGCCGTCGAACGTCACGCGGCCACGCAGCATGCCGCCCAAGTCTTCGCTGGTTTTGAGCATCTCTTTGAAGATCGCCTTGCGCTGACCCAAAGGCGAGTTTGGATCAACGCCGCCACAGGCACTCAGGGTCAGGCAGGCCAGCAATACCACGGAAAGTCTTTTCAAGGTCATGATCACTACAGGCTGGTGGAAACGGCGGCCAGTATCCTCGGCTCATCGCAAAAGACCAAGCGTACCGTTGCCGCAGCAGGAACTTCTCTTAGGCGGAAACGATGAACAACGTCACGATAACCCCCATGCCAATTGCCCAGGCCAGGGAGCGCAAAACTGCCAGGTCCGCCAGGTAAAAAATGATGTACAGCAGACGACTGGTGATAAACAGCACCGCCAGCACATCAATGGTGACCGCTTGGGCGTTACCGACGATGTCGGCAATGATCACTGCGGCGGCAAACGCTGGCGTCACCTCAAAGCTATTGAGTTGCGCTGCATGCGCACGCTTGGCAAACCCTTCAAGATTGTCGAGAAAGGTGCGCGGGTCATGGTTCTCCCGCAGGCCGAACTTGCCGCCACTGAACTTGGCCACGCCGATACATAGGTAAGGCAGGCATATCGCGATCAATATGCACCAGAAAGCAGGAGTCATAAGCAAATCCTTATAGTTTCAGCTTCATTAGAAGCATGCCGAGCAACACTAGCCCACACGCTAAGAGCCTGGGCCGACCAAAAGGTTCTTTCAGGTAGCGCATGCCGAACAACACCACCAGCACCACACTGATTTCGCGCAAGGCCGCAGCCTCTGCCACCGACCCCAGCTGCATGGCCCATAGCACCAGAGCGTAGCTGAACAACACACACAACCCGACGCCTAGCCCAAGGCGCCACTGCTCGCACCAAAACAGGGTAAACGCCTGACGCTTGTTGCATATCGCCAACAATGGAAACGGCCAGGCACTGATCAGCGTCAGCCATACCAGATAGTCCAGTGGCTGCGCGCCGATCCTGAGTGCCTGGCCGTCGATCCACGTGTAGCAGCCGATGCATAGGCCGATCAACCCAACCACCGGCAGCATCGACCAAGGCAAACGCTCGCCGCCACCACCCTGCCACAACAGGCAGACCATGCCGCACGGGATCAATAAAATGCCGAGAATTTGTTGTGTGCTCAATTGTTCGCCAGCAAACATCAGCGTCAACCCCAACACCACCAGGGGTGAAAGCCCGCGCATCAACGGATAGACCAGGCCCAGATCGCCCACTCGGTACGCCCTGATCAGCAGGCCACGATAAACCAGTTCGAAAGCGGCCGAGGCCAGCATCCACGGCCAGACTTCAGCAGGCGGCGGTGTCACGAAAGTAAGCGCCAATACGGCGAAAACCAGAGCGACCCCATCCATGCTGGCGATGACCAATAGCCGTTCGCCACTGAATTTGATCAGGGTATTCCAGGTCGCATGCAGGAGGGCTGCAATCAACACCAAAGCCGTCGCCAGCACTGGCCGCTTCCTTGTTCAAAAGGGTCGTTATCCGGGAAGTTACCGCCGGGAGCAATTGATTCGCCATCTACCAGCAGCTGGATATACTGACACCGATTACGTCACACCCCCGTTGCGCACCCTAACTATTCCAATAATTTTGCTTCTACGGACTCAGCCTTTACCGGATCGAGTTCAGTCGCTCGCCTGCGCACGCCTGATCGGGACGTCAAGACTATCGACATATCCCTTAAGACGGAGCCTCTACACATGCCACTCGCTTTGCTTGCACTCGCCGTTGCCGCTTTCGGTATCGGCACCACCGAATTCGTGATCATGGGCTTGCTGCCCGAGGTCGCCAATGATCTGAGCGTCAGCATTCCTGACGCCGGCCTGCTGATCACCGGCTACGCGTTGGGCGTGGTGTTTGGCGCGCCGATCCTCGCCATTGCTACCGCGAACATGCCGCGCAAAGCCACATTGCTGGGCATGACACTGATGTTCATCCTCGGCAATGTCCTCTGCGCGCTGGCGCCGACCTATGCCACGCTGATGGCCGCACGGGTGATTACCGCCCTGTGCCACGGTGCGTTCTTTGGCATTGGCTCCGTGGTGGCGGCAGGGTTGGTCGCGCCGAACAAACGCGCGCAGGCCATCGCGCTGATGTTCACCGGATTGACCCTGGCGAATGTATTGGGCGTGCCGCTGGGCACCGCGCTCGGGCAATACGCAGGCTGGCGTTCAACCTTCTGGGCAGTGGCCGTAATTGGTGTGATCGCGGTGATTGCGCAAATGGTCTGGCTGCCCAAGGAGATCCCTATGGAAAAGGGCAATCTGGTCACCGAATTCCGCGTATTGGGCAAACCCAATGTATTACTGGCGCTGGCGATGAGCGTCCTGGCGTCGACCAGTCTGTTCAGCGTATTCACCTACATCGCCCCGATTCTGCGCGACGTTACCGGTGTCACCCCGCACGGCGTGACCTTCATGCTGCTGTTGTTCGGCCTGGGCCTGACCGGCGGCAGCATGCTCGGAGGCCGACTGGCCGACAGTCGTTTGCTGCCTGCGCTGCTAGGAATGTCGATTGCCGTCGTACTGATCGTGGCCTTGTTCAGCCAGACCAGCCATTCGGTCATTCCCGCTGCCATTACCCTGCTGCTGTGGGGCGTGGTGGCGTTCGCGTTGTGCCCGATTCTGCAGTTGCTGATCATCGACCAAGCCAGCGATGCGCCGAATCTGGGTTCAACCCTCAATCAAAGCGCTTTCAACCTCGGCAACGCGGCCGGTGCCTGGATCGGCGGCCTGGTGGTTGCCAGCGGCGCCGACCTTGCCGACCTGCCGTGGACGGGCGCAGCCGTCGGGGTATTGACCGTACTGACTGCGCTGTTCTACCTCTATTTGCAGCGGCGTCAGGCGCAAATGGTCAACGTCTGATACTCAGCCGGGTCTACGACATCCTCAATGAGTGTCGCTGTCCTTGAACTGGTCCTTCACGTAGGTGATTTCGGTCTTGCCGTGCGGGGCTGGCAGGCCGTCTTCACCGAGGTTGACGAAGACCAGCTTTTCCACTGTAAGGATGCTTTTGCGCGTAATTTTGTTGCGCACCTGACAGGTCAGGGTAATCGAGGTCCGACCAAATTCGGTCGCGGTGATGCCCAGCTCAATGATGTCGCCCTGCCGCGAGGCGCTGACGAAGTTGATCTCGGAAATGTACTTGGTGACCACCCGTTGATTGCCCAGCTGGACGATGGCGTAGATCGCGGCTTCTTCGTCGATCCAGCGCAACAGACTGCCACCAAACAGCGTGCCGTTGGGGTTGAGGTCTTCGGGTTTAACCCACTTGCGGGTGTGGAAATTCATGCTCACTCCTGACCGTATTGCCAATTGATGGCGCTAATAATGGCAGACCCGGCGCGTTACCTCTATCGGGCATCGGCTTACGTAGCGATTAGTTTTTTGCAGGGTTATGCGATGGAAAGGTCTTGGGCTACGCCTCGAGCACGGCTATAATCGCCGAGCTTCAAAAACGGTCACCGTCGGCTCGATTGTCTAAACAGCCCATGACCGTTCCCGCCACCTGTCCGAGGGGCGCTGCAGCAGGCTTGTCCTGTCAGGCTCGGATGGGGCGTTGCTTGATCGGCTGATCTTACTGAATCAGTCCGGACGGGCCTTAAACGCACAACGGCGCCCATTCGCACACTACGAATGGAGACTCTAAATGAGTGCTGTAATCACGCCTGCAGATTTTAACGACTACAAAGTCGCCGACATGTCCCTGGCTGCCTGGGGCCGTCGCGAAACCATCATCGCCGAATCCGAAATGCCTGCCCTGATGGGTCTGCGCCGCAAATATGCTGGCGAGCAACCGCTCAAGGGCGCGAAGATTCTCGGTTGCATCCACATGACCATCCAGACGGCCGTGCTGATCGAAACCCTGGTTGCTCTGGGTGCCGAAGTACGCTGGTCGTCCTGCAACATTTTCTCGACTCAAGACCAGGCTGCTGCTGCTATCGCGGCTGCCGGCATCGCGGTTTACGCCTGGAAAGGCGAGACCGAAGAAGAGTACGAGTGGTGCATCGAGCAAACCATCCTTAAAGATGGCCAGCCTTGGGACGCCAACATGATCCTCGACGACGGCGGCGACCTGACCGAGATCATCCACAAGAAATACCCGGCGATGCTGAACAAGATCCACGGCGTTACCGAAGAAACCACCACCGGCGTACACCGCCTGCTGGACATGCTGGCCAAGGGCGAGCTGAAAATCCCGGCCATCAACGTCAATGACTCGGTGACCAAGAGCAAGAACGACAACAAGTACGGCTGCCGTCATAGCCTGAACGATGCGATCAAGCGCGGTACCGACCACCTGCTGTCCGGCAAGCAAGCGCTGGTCATTGGCTACGGCGACGTGGGCAAGGGCTCTTCGCAGTCGCTGCGCCAGGAAGGCATGATCGTCAAGGTTTCCGAAGTTGACCCAATCTGCGCGATGCAAGCGTGCATGGACGGTTTCGAACTGGTTTCGCCGTTCATCGACGGGATCAACGACGGCACTGCCGCCAGCATCGACACTGCACTGCTGGGCAAGATCGACCTGATCGTGACCACCACAGGTAACGTCAATGTCTGCGACTCGAACATGCTCAAGGCCCTGAAGAAACGCGCGGTCGTGTGCAACATCGGTCACTTCGACAATGAAATCGACACCGCTTTCATGCGCAAGCACTGGGCATGGGAAGAAGTGAAGCCACAGGTGCACAAGGTTCACCGCACCGGCGCTGGCACCTTCGATCCGCACAACGATGACTACCTGATCCTGCTGGCCGAAGGCCGTCTGGTAAACCTGGGTAACGCTACCGGTCACCCGAGCCGGATCATGGACGGTTCGTTCGCTAACCAGGTACTGGCGCAGATCTTCCTGTTCGACCAGAAGTACGCCAACCTGGCACCGGCACAGAAAGCCGAGCGTTTGACGGTTGAAGTACTGCCGAAAAAACTCGACGAAGAAGTGGCGCTGGAAATGGTCCGTGGTTTCGGTGGCGTGGTCACTCAGTTGACCAAGCAACAAGCCGACTACATCGGCGTGACCGTTGAAGGTCCGTTCAAGCCGCACGCCTACCGCTACTGATTGATCAGGTAGCCCGCTCCCCATAGGAGCGGGCTTGGTCTGGGCCGCATCCGGATGATCGGCCGCGTAGCGGTCGTCGCGATCAGACACGCGAACCGATGTGGTTTCAGCATTTTGAAGGTCGTTCCGACCTTATCGCGGGCTTGCCCGCTCCTACAATGAGATCGGCGTCCATGTCTAACGACCGTCGCTTCAGCTTCGAATTCTTCCCGACGAAGACCGATGCAGGGCATGAAAAACTGCTCACCACGGCCCGTCACCTGGCCAGCTACAACCCTGATTTTTTCTCCTGCACCTACGGTGCCGGTGGCTCGACCCGCGACCGCACGATCAGCACCGTGCTGCAGCTGGAAAGCGAAGTCAAAGTCCCTGCGGCCCCGCATTTGTCCTGCGTGGGCGACAGCAAGGCTGACCTGCGCGCACTGCTAACGCAGTACAAAGACGCCGGGATCAAACGCATCGTCGCCCTGCGCGGTGACCTGCCCTCAGGCATGGGCATGGCCAGCGGTGAGCTGCGCCACGCCAACGATCTGGTGAGCTTCATTCGTGAAGAGACCGGCAGTCACTTCCATATCGAGGTCGCCGCCTACCCGGAGATGCATCCGCAGGCACGCAACTTCGAAGACGATCTGCAAAACTTCGTGCGCAAGGCCAAGGCCGGTGCCGACAGCGCTATCACCCAATACTTCTTCAACGCCGACAGCTACTTCTACTTCGTCGAGCGTGTGCGGAGGATGGGCGTGAACATTCCTATCGTGCCGGGCATCATGCCGATCACTAACTACAGCAAGCTCGCGCGCTTCTCTGACGCCTGCGGTGCAGAAATCCCGCGCTGGGTCCGCAAGCAGCTGGAAGCTTACGGCGATGACGTGCAAAGCATCCAGGCGTTCGGCGAACAGGTCATCACACAAATGTGCGAGCGCCTGTTGCAAGGTGGCGCACCAGGGCTGCATTTCTATACCCTTAACCAGGCAGAACCCAGCCTGGCGATCTGGAATAACCTCAAGCTTCCACGTTAAAAACCAATCTAACGTGATCATCTTGCGCGTGTAACATCCAGCACGTTGAATCAGCCGGATCTCGCCTCATCGAGACTCGGCTGACACCTTGGACTACGTGACTACTTCCAGCGATGCTTCGCATGGCTGCTGTTGGCAAGATGATGCAACGCCGACATGAACAGAAGTGATCCATTAGCCGCAGAGGTCCGATCCGGCGCTTCTATTTAGGCAACGTCCGTCGTAATCTCAGGCGATGTCTCACATTGTCCGACTCCTGACTGCCCTGGTCCTCACTTGTCTTAGCTTCACTGCTTTAGGCGAAAAACTGCGCATCGTCACCGAACCCTGGGCACCTTACGTGTACATGGAGGATGGTCAGGCACGCGGGCTGGACTACGAAACAACGTCGATCATCTTCCAGCGCCTGGGCATCGAAGTGGAGTGGCATTTCCTGCCCTGGAAGCGTTGCCTGGCGATGCTTGAACAGGGCCAGGCCGACGGCGCACTGGATATTTTCCAGAACGCCGAGCGCACTGATTCATTGCTGTACCCCAGCGAACCTCTGTCCGATGTCGAGTTCGTGCTGTTCTACGCCAACGCCCGTCCCCACCCGTTTCAAAGCCTGGAAGACCTGCGCGGCCTGACCGTAGGGGTTTCGCCGGGCTATCTTTACAGCCCGGAATTTAGGGATTCACCGCTGTTCGCCCGTGAAGAAGCGCCCACCCATGAAGCCAATTTCGGCAAGCTTCTGCGCGGGCGGATCGATCTGGTGATTACCGACCGCCGTGTCGGCCAGTATCTGCTTGATGAATTGAAGGTTCGCGAGCAAATCAGCCAGTTGCCAACCGTCATCAGCCGTGAGCCGCAATACCTTGCTCTGCGCAAAAATGTGGGCATGGACCTGCTGGTGCAGCGCTTTGGTGCCGAGCTCAAACGCTTCAAACGCGAACCGGCGTACGCCGAGTTGAGTGCCCGCTATGCTGGCGAGGCGACGCCAACGGCTACCACGTTGCTCACCACGCCACTGCAGCCGGCGTCTGCGCCTGAAAAAACCGTTGAGCAGCAGGAAAGCAGCGCGTTGTGATTGCTCTGTTATACTCCGGCATTCCCGCCAGGCTTACGCCCGGACGCTCGGCCTTGCATAAGGCATCTCGATCACGTCAGTCGCGACTTTTCTTTCCCGCGCCGATATGCCGAGACGCACGTCAAGACCCAGCAGGACCGGACGGGATTGCGTCCTCTAAACGCCATTCACGCCAGGCAAGACCTTCTCAATGGGCCCAGCCCTAACTAAAACAGGATTACTCATGTCCTTTGCTTCCCTCGGTCTCTCCGAGGCTTTAGTCCGCGCCATCGAGGCAGCGGGCTATACCGAGCCTACTCCGGTGCAACAGCGGGCCATTCCCGCCGTGTTGCAAGGTCGCGACCTTATGGTTGCGGCGCAGACAGGTACTGGTAAAACCGGCGGCTTCGCCCTTCCGATTCTGGAACGGTTGTTCCCCAACGGTCATCCGGACAAATCCCAGCGTCACGGCCCGCGCCAACCGCGCGTTTTGGTCCTGACCCCAACCCGCGAGCTCGCGGCGCAAGTACACGATAGCTTCAAGGTGTATGCCCGGGATCTGAAGTTCGTCAGCGCCGTTATTTTTGGCGGTGTCGGCACGAACCCGCAAGTCCAGGCCATGGCTAGAGGCGTTGACGTGTTGGTGGCCTGCCCAGGCCGTCTACTCGATCTGGCCGGTCAAGGCAGCGTCGATTTGTCCCGCGTTGAAATTCTGGTGCTCGATGAAGCCGACCGGATGCTCGACATGGGCTTCGTGCATGATGTGAAGAAAGTCTTGGCTCGCCTGCCAGCCAAGCGCCAGAACCTGCTGTTCTCGGCGACCTTCTCCAACGACATCACGGCCTTGGCAGGCAAGCTGCTGCACAACCCGGAACGCATCGAAGTCACGCCGCCGAACACCACGGTCGAGCGTATCGAACAGCGCGTATTCCGTCTGTCTTCGAGCCATAAACGCTCGTTGCTGGCGCATTTGATTACCGCAGGTGCCTGGGAACAGGTGCTGGTTTTCACCCGGACCAAGCACGGTGCAAACCGTCTGGCTGAGTACCTGGACAAGCACGGCCTCACGGCGGTGGCGATCCACGGTAACAAGAGCCAGAACGCCCGAACCAAAGCACTGGCTGACTTCAAGGCTGGCCAGGTGCGGATCATGGTCGCCACCGATATCGCCGCGCGCGGTCTCGATATCGACCAGCTGCCCCACGTCGTCAACTTCGAACTGCCGAACGTCGACGAAGACTACGTGCACCGTATCGGCCGTACAGGCCGTGCGGGCCGTAGCGGCGAAGCGATTTCGCTGGTCGCGCCGGACGAAGAGAAGCTGCTCAAAAGCATTGAGCGCATGACCAAACAGAAAATCGCCGATGGCGACCTGATGGGCTTCGATATCACAACGGTTGAAGCAGAGAAGCCAGAAGTACGTGAGCGTCCGGATGTGCGTAACCCACGCGCACCCCGTGGCCCTCGCGGCGATGGCCCGACCGGCAGTGGCGGTGGTGGCGGCCGTAAGGATAAAGGCAAGGACAAGGGTCAGGAAAAGCCGGCAGCCGCCGCACGTCCTGAGCGTCCAGCTCAGAAGCCGCGCGAGGGCACACCTGCCCGCGAGCAGCGTCAGGCAACCCCGCGTGCCGACCGTGCCCCGGACGAGTTCCTGGACGACGAAGTGGATAACTTCGGCAACCGCGCTGACTACGTGAGCCCGTACCCGAATAAAGGCCAGAGTCGTGGTCGTCGTCCGGGCGCTCCGGCACCTGCGGCTACCGCAGGCGGTACAGCACCTGCTGCTCGCGCGCCAAGCTCGGGTCGCCCAAGCGGTCCTCGCACCGGCGCTGGCTCGACCACGGGTACACCGCCTGCCGCCCGTTCTGGTCCACGTAACGGCGCGCCACGCGATGGCCAGGCCCGTCGTGACGACGCGCCACGCAATCGTCGCCCTGCCGCCGCTCGCGATGATCAGCCCGCACGTCAGGAACCTGTGGTCAAAGGTCCTCGCGAAGGTGCACCGCAGCCGAAGATCGTGCACAAAGAGTCAAAAAGCGATCGCTTCCCGTCGGCTGATCAACTCGACCAACTGCCAAGCCGTCCACGTGGCGAGAAACCCGCATTGCTGACCCGCAACCGCGAAGGTTAAAGCCAGACACGCTGCATAAAAAAACGCCCCGACCGGGGCGTTTTTTTTGGTCTGGATATCATGCGACTCCAGACATAAAAACGCCGACCCAAAGGTCGGCGTTTTTATGTTGCGAGCAAACCTTACTTGGCTTGAACGCCTTCAAACGAGAAGATCAGCTCAAGTTCCTGGGTTTTAGGGCCCAGATCTTTCTGAATCGCGAAGTCCTTCAGCTTGATAGTGGTGGTGCCTTCAAAGGCTGCACGGTAGCCGCCCCATGGATCTTTGCCTTCGCCCAGGAAATGCGCAGCGATCACGACTGGCTTGGTCACGCCGTGCAGTGTCAGGTTACCGGTCACGTCAGCCGTGTCGGTGCCAGTCGACTTGACCGAAGTCGATACGAATTTGGCTTCCGGGAATTTTGCTACGTCCAGGAAATCAGGGGTGCGGATGTGCTTGTCACGTTCAGCATGGTTAGTGTCGACGCTGGCAGTTTTCAGCGTGACATTAATCTTGCTGGCTTCCGGGTTCTTCGCGTCGAAGCTGAAGGTGCCGTCCCAGTCCTTGAACGTGCCGTAGATGTAGCTGAAGCCCAAATGGCTGATCTTGAAGTTAACGAAGGCGTGCTGGCCTTCCTTATCGACTTTGTAATCAGCGGCCATCACTTGCCCGGCGGACAACAGAGCAGTACCCAGAGCCAGAGCGGCGAGCGTCTTCTTCAACATGCGTTTATTTCCGTTTAGGTTGAACATTAGTCGCGACCCAACATGCGCGTAAGGGTCGCATCGCGATCAATAAAGTGGTGTTTCAATGCGGCCAGGGCGTGAAATCCAGCGAAAATCACCAATGCCCAGGCCAGGTACTCATGAACAGCGCCCGCGACGTCTGCCTGATCGGGGATGCTGGAAATCAACGCCGGCACCTCGAACAGATCAAACACCGGAATCCCCACACCGTCGGCGGTGGAAATGAGGTAACCGGCAAACATCACGGCAAACAAACCGACATAAAGAAACAGATGTCCGAACTTAGCCCCCCATTGGACGAGCCGACTCTGAGCGGACAGTGCAGGAGGTGGCGGGCTGATGAAGCGCCAGACCACCCTGACCACCATCACAGCGAACAAGGTAAGACCGATGCTCTTGTGCAGGTCAGGAGCCGCTTTGCGCCAGGTATCGTAGTAGTCGAGGTCGACCATCCACAGACCCAGTGCGAACAAACCAAAGACAACAAGCGCCACACCCCAGTGCAGCAAGATGCTGACCAGACCGTAACGAGAGGAGGAGTTGCGTAGCTGCATCACAGTTACCTTCAAAAGTGGGTCTCAGACTAACTTTTTATCTATCGAATGAAAGCGCAAAATTTCGCTTTGAAATATCGAGAAATACGATCATAGGCTGACTCCTTTCAGCCGGATGCCAGCATCCCGTTAATGCCCGACCGACAATACTGCACCGTGACAATCGGACATTCGATCCCGATGAGTGGCACCACATTGTCATTCTGCGTCACAAGAGGTTGTTCCGCAGCCACGCATTGCATAGGCTTGCGCGATTGTTTGCCCTCGCGCCATGCGAGTTGCCACCCGGAGATTGCCAATGGGCCTGAATAACCAGTGGATGCAACGCGACCTTGCGGTGCTGTGGCATCCGTGCACCCAGATGAAAGACCACGAAAGCCTGCCGCTGATCCCGATCAAGAGCGGCAAAGGCGTCTGGCTAGAAGATTTTGAAGGCAAGCGTTACCTGGATGCCGTGAGCTCCTGGTGGGTCAACGTGTTCGGTCACTCGAACCCGCGCATCAATCAACGGATCAAAGATCAGGTCGACCAGCTGGAGCACGTGATTCTTGCCGGTTTCAGCCACCAACCGGTGATCGAACTGTCCGAGCGTCTGATCAAGATGACGCCCGAGGGCCTGACCCGCTGCTTCTACGCAGATAATGGTTCGTCCTGCATCGAAGTCGCGCTGAAAATGAGCTTTCACTACTGGCTCAACCGCGGCCAGCCGAATAAAAAGCGCTTCGTCACTCTGACCAACAGCTACCACGGCGAAACCATGGCGGCGATGTCGGTGGGCGACGTGCCGCTGTTTACCGAGACGTACAAAGCGCTGCTGCTCGACACCATCAAGGTGCCGAGCCCGGACTGCTACCACCGGCCTGAAGGCATGGGCTGGGAAGAACACTCGCGCAACATGTTCGCCGCCATGGAGCAGACCCTGGCTGAGAACCACGACACTGTCGCGGCGGTGATTGTCGAGCCGTTGATTCAGGGCGCGGGCGGCATGCGCATGTATCACCCGGTGTACCTCAAGCTGTTGCGCGAGGCCTGTGATCGGTATGGCGTGCATTTGATTCACGACGAAATCGCCGTCGGCTTCGGGCGCACCGGAACGATGTTCGCGTGCGAACAGGCTGGCATCCGTCCGGACTTCCTCTGCCTGTCCAAAGCCCTGACCGGTGGTTATCTGCCCTTGGCGGCGTGCATCACCACCGATGACGTGTACAACGCGTTCTACGATGACTACTCGACCCTGCGCGCCTTCCTCCATTCGCACAGCTACACTGGCAATCCGCTGGCGTGTGCGGCGGCACTGGCGACGCTGGACATCTTCGAGCAAGACAACGTCATCGAGAACAACAAGGCCCTGGCGCAACGCATGGCCAGCGCCACCGCGCATCTGGTCGATCACCCCCATGTCGCCGAAGTCCGTCAAACCGGCATGGCGCTGGCCATCGAGATGGTGCAGGACAAAGCCACTAAAGCCGCTTACCCCTGGCAAGAACGACGCGGTTTGAAGGTGTACCAGCATGCCCTCGAACGGGGTGCCCTGCTGCGGCCGCTCGGCAGCGTGGTGTATTTCCTGCCGCCATATGTCATCACCCCGGAAGAAATCGACTTTCTTGCCGAAGTGGCCACCGAAGGCATCGACATCGCGACCCGCACCAGCATCAGCGTTGCGGTGCATGAAAACTTTCATCCAGACTTTCGAGATCCAGGCTGATCCCTTGTGGAAGCGCACTTGCCCGCTCCTACAAGGACCTAAACACTTTCAGAGAACGAACATGAAACTGTCCCGCTTTTTTATCGATGCGCCCTTGAGCCTCGGCGAGCACGAGCTGCCAGAAGCCCAGGCGCACTACATCGGTCGCGTATTACGCATGGCCGAAGGTGACGCGCTGCAAGTATTCGACGGCTCGGGCAGCGAGTTTCGCGGCACATTGCTCGAAGTGGGCAAGAAGCGCGTGCGGGTGCAGCTGAATGAACAGTTTGCCGGGCAAATCGAATCGCCGTTGCGGATTCATTTGGGGCAGGGGCTGTCACGCGGCGAGCGTATGGACTGGGCGATTCAGAAGGCGACCGAACTGGGCGTCAGCGAAATCACGCCCATCGTCAGTGAGCGTTGTGAAGTTCGCCTCAAAGATGAGCGTGCAGAAAAGCGCCAGGCCCACTGGCAACAGATTGCAATCAGCGCGTGCGAGCAATGCGGGCGCTCTGTGGTGCCGGTGATTCATGCGCCCATGGTGCTGGCTGACTGGATCAAGAAGACCGAAGCCGACCTGAAGCTGGTATTGCACCCGGTCGCAGAACCGCTGACCAGCCACAACAAACCCGGCACCCTGGCCTTTTTGATCGGCCCGGAAGGCGGGCTTAATGATGCCGAAGTCGATCAGGCCCAGGATGCGGGCTTCCACGCCGCCCGCCTCGGCCCGCGCGTACTGCGCACAGAAACCGCACCCGTGGTCGCATTGAGCGTGGCGCAGCAATTGTGGGGTGATTTCTAAACTGTCGTACCACACCATCCGTAGGAGCTGACTTGTCTGCAATCCAGTGCGGAGCGCTGGCCAAGATGGTGAGTTCACCACCGCTGGAAGGTCCTTCGGGTCGAGCGCGACCCAGGCTTATCGCAGACAAGGGGGACCAAGCGCCTACGGGTTATGTGTCAAAGCACATAAAACATGATTGCCACAAAGTGCAGCAAACTGCCGGCGATCACGAACAAGTGCCAGATACCGTGCCAATGCCGGAAGCGGCTATCGAAAGCAAAAAAGATAATCCCCACGGTATAAAACACCCCGCCGGCCGCCAGCCAAGTGAAGCCCGCCGTTCCCAGCGCAGCCATCAGTGGCTTGACTGCCACCAGCACGATCCAGCCCATCACCGCGTAGATCACGAGGGACATCACGCGCGCCTCGGAGCGTGGCTTGATCTCCTGCAACATGCCGATCACCGCCAGTCCCCAGACAACCCCGAACAGTGTCCAGCCCCATGGCCCACGCAACGTCACCAGGCAGAACGGGGTGTAGCTGCCCGCGATCAGCAGATAGATCGACAGATGATCAACCTTTTGCATGATCACCTTCGCCCGTCCCCGGACGCTGTGATACACGGTCGATACGCTATACAGCAGCAACAAGGTCACGCCGTAGATCGCCGTGCTGACGATCTTCCATACATCGCCGTCCATGCTTGCCAGCACCAGCATCCAGACCGCACCGACAAAAGCCAGCACCGCGCCGACCAGATGCGTCCAGGCGTTGAAGCGTTCTCCGTGATACATGTTCGCAAACCTCCAAAAACACCGACTGCGCAAGGCTCAGGGTTCTACGCGAAAAGTGCAATGCCCCACGCGGGCCCACGCGATATTTTTAAAGCCCTAAATGCTGAAATCGCTTGCAGCCAGCACGCGCTGAGTTAGGCACAATCCACCTGCTCACATTATTGAAGAGCTACGAATAAGAGTCCCTGCCATGCTGATCGACGAAGAACTGACCCTCAAGAAGCTGGAGATCTTCCTGGCTTTTATGCGCACCGGCAATCTGGCGCGGGCCGCAGTGGAGTTGCAGACCAGCAATGTCAGCGTGCATCGGGCTATCCATTCACTGGAGAGCGCCCTGCGCTGCCCACTGTTCAAGCACGAAGGTCGCAACCTGACGCCGCTCGAAAGCGCTTACGTGCTGGAAGAGCGCGCGCAGAAATTGATTCAGGACGTGGTCGCCACAGTGGAGTTGACCCGTCAGGCCGCCGGCTTTTCAGCCGCACGGTTCAAGTTGGGCTCGCTGTACTCGTTGACCATCAAGACAGTGCCGCAGCTGATCATGGGCCTGAAACTGCGTCGCAGTGAGCTGAACATCGATTTGATCATGGGCTCCAACATCGACCTGTTCTACAAACTGAAGAACATGGAAGTGGACGCGATTCTGGTATCGCTCAATGAAAGCGTCAACGATCCGGACTGCGAACACCTGCCGCTGTTTTCCGATGATATTTTCCTCGCCGCGCCCGCAGAGTCACCGTTTTCACAGCAAAGCGAAGTGGATTTGAGCGATCTGCGCGAAGCGACATTCATTACCCTGGCACAGGGTTTCGCGACGCATCAGGACGGGGTTCGAGTGTTCCAGCAGGCGGGCTTCGAGCCAAAGGTGGCGATGCAGGTCAACGACATTTTCACCCTGCTGAGCATGGTCAGCTCCGGGGTCGGTTATGCGTTGCTGCCAGGACGAGTGGCCGCCGTTTATGAGAATAGGGTGCGCTTGATTCCGTTGCAGGCACGCTATCGGATGCAGCAGCATATTGGTGTCGTGTTCCTCAAATCGAAGGAACGCGACCCAAACCTGCTGGCGTTTGTGGCCGAATGCCGGATGTACGCCAACCGGCATTCGCAGCCTGAGACTTGAAAAGCTTCGTAGCGGGACGCGTAGGTATAAGTGACTATGCGTCCCGCTGCGAATGGCGTTGTTACGCCCCCATAATCCCGCGCACGATGAAGTACAACACCGACGGCCCCAACAGGCAGCCCAACCCGGTGTGGAAGGTCGCGGTCAGGGCGCCGTAAGGCACCAGCCGACGGTCCGTCGCCGCCAGGCCTGCGGTCACGCCGCTGACCGTGCCGGCCAAGCCACCGAACACCATCGCCGAGCGCGGGTTATCCAGGCCCATCCAGCGTGCAGCCATCGGTGTGCCGACCATCACAAAAATCGCTTTGATCAAGCCTGTCGCGATGGACAGCGCCACCACATCCGAACTCGCGCCAATCGCTGCGCCGGTTACCGGCCCGACGATGTAAGTCACCGCACCTGCGCCGATGGTGGTCATGCTGACCGCATCACGATAACCGAACATCCAGGCGATGCTCGCGCCAACAATGAACGGCAGTGTGGTGCCCAATAGCAAGGCAACGACCCCTATCAATCCGGCCTTGCGCGCCTCACTGGCTTGCACTTCGAACGCTGTAGCGACAATGGCGAAGTCACGCAACATGGCACCGCCCATCAAGCCGATGCCCGAAAACAGCGTGAGGTCCGCCAAGCCTTTTTGTCCGCCCGTCATGGTACCGCCGACCCACGCCAGTACCAGCCCGATAACGATGGCAATGGCCGAGCCGTGAATGCGCCCGAACGTCAGTCTTCTTGAGATCACCACCGAAATCCACATCACCACGCCGATAAAGGCGAACGCAGTGACCAGGCCGTTATTTGCCAAACCTTTTTCCATGAGCGCCCACATATCAACGCCCCCCTACCGACGTCACACCGGGAATAAGCGTCGGCTCTTCGTCCGGCAAAGGTTCGCCCTTATGAGTTCGACTGATCAGCGCAATGGCACAAGCACAAACCACCACCGAGCCAATGGCCGCCAATACCGCAACCGGTCCACCGTGCAAGGCTGCGACCACGTTCTGTTGCGCGGCCATGGCGACCACGACAGGAATGTACATGGCACCCCAGAAACCCACGCCCAAGTCGCATTCCTTGGTCATACCGCCGCGGTTGTGCATCCACAGACGGGCGCAGATCAACAGGATCATGGCAATGCCAACCCCGCCCACATTGGATTTAACGCCCAGCAGCATGCCGAGCATATCGCCGAGAATGACGCCTGCCAGGGTGCAGATAGCCAGTAAGGCCACACCGTAAATAATCATTATTTTTATCCTCACATTGCGTTGCCGAAGTTGTTGTTTTTATCCTTCGCAGCTGGCGTACGGTCTAGGGGTTGCGGGTTTCCTCCTCTCGCAGCAGCGCACTCAGCGTATCCAGGCGAGCCCCTTGAAAGGCGACTGCCGCTCCTTGTTCGAACACTTTTCTGGCCAGGCACGTCAACACGGTGCCTGGCGGTAACTCGATCTGTAGACGCACGCCGCGCTCATACGCGGTTTGCACGGTGCTGCGCCAATCAATCACCCGGCACATGTTGAACGCCAGGTCGTCGCGTAATTTATCGGCGGTCAGCACCAACCGCGCAGTACTGCCGCTGAGATAGCGCAAGGTCGGGGCCTGAACAGACACTTTGGCAAAAGCCTCCGCCAACGTTACAGCGGGTTGCTCCAACAAGGCGCAATGAGATGGCACACTGACCGCCAGGCGCTTGACCGCCGAAGCACCGATTTTTTTTGCTCGCTCGGCGACCTCTGCCATCGCGCCATCGCTGCCCGCGATCACCAACTGGTTATCCGCATTGATATTGGCAAGATAAACCGGCGTGTCCGGGCCGTGAACCTGCCCGATCAACGCTTCGACAGCAGGTTGATCCAGCCCCATGATTGCAGTCATGCCGTAACCATGAGGGTAAGCGCCCTGCATCAGCTCACCGCGCAGGGCCACCAGACGCACGGCATCGCCAAACGCCAGCGAACCGGCAATCACCGCCGCTGGATAAGCGCCGATGGACAAGCCTGCTACGTAATCGGGGGGGCTTGCGCGCTCGATCAGCACGCGGGCACACGCCACACCCGCAATCAACAAACACAACTGCACGGCGCGGCTATCGGCCAGGGCTTCGACCGAATCGAGTGCCAGTACCTCTTCACCCAGTTCGTCGCTGGCCTGGCGCAGGCAATCGCGGACCAACGTTTCGTCCGGCAAACGATGCAGCATGTGCGGCTGTTGCGCGCCCTGGCCGGGAAACACCATAAGGCTGCTCATGCGGCGTGCTCAATCAATCGCCAAGGATCGCTGAGCAGACACGCGCCCTCAGAAGTTTTAAGCAGGACTTTGCGCGCTGGGCCAGCCCACTCGCGCAAGGCCATACCGCCGCCAGGGACTTGTAATTGCAGATCGATCCGGCAGCCCGTTCGCGTCATCGTCGCATCCAATACGCGGACCAGCTCGGCCGCCTGCTCGCGGCTGAAGAACTGTGGTGTGCGCAGAATCAAATCAAGGTCGCTGTCACGATGCAGCGCAGCCAACCCGCTGGCCAGTTCAAAACCGGCACTGCCGCTGACGCCCCACACTAACCCCAGGTCTTCCATCAGCGGCCGAACCTGCGCCAGTGCTCGTAGCGCAGGCCAGTCGCGACCCTCTTGACTCTCCACATGAATGAGTTGCTCCGGCTGCACCTGGCGCTGGACATCTGCGCACTTGATCAGCGTGGCGTAGCGCTGTTCGCGCTGCTGACCACGAACACCGACCGCGATCTTATCCGCTGCGCACACCGCGCGACGCACCACCACCGGATGGCCAAGGCTCAACGCCTCGGCGACCCAGCTCGGCGCATCGTCAGCCAGCGCGTGCACAGGTAACCCCCAGAGCAAGTCGTGGGGCAGCACAGCAACGGAGGCGTTCATTTACCACTGCGCCCGGAGTAATTCACGCACCTTGGCAGACGCCGCACGGTTGCTCGCACCCAGGCGGCTGGCCAGGTCCGTGCCGGTCGCTTGCACATCCTTGATCGCCAGTGTCAGGCACGCCTGAACATGATCAATGTCTTGCGCCGTCGGTTGCTCAATCTGGCTGACGGACAGACTTTCCCACAGCAACCCGAGGGTCGCGTAACTGTCGATGTCGTAGGCCATTGGCGGCACGCTGGCGGCCAGTTTTTCCAGCTCCTCAACGGTGCGCAAGGTGACCCGGGCGGCTGAAGCCTTGCCCATGGCATGCACCATGACGCCCGGGTCACGCAGGGCAATCAGACGGTTGGCCTGATAACCATGAGCCAGAAAGGCACCGGACATGGCCTTGCCCACCAGTAAAGCAATCACCGGATGCCCGGCCAGACGCGCGCGCGCATAGCTGTCCACCGCACCGGCGAGGGCTTGATGAATGCCCAGCGCTTCTTCGCGCCGACCGTACGCCTGGCTCGGCACATCGACAATGACGATCAAGGCGCGCTTGTGCTCACTGCGCTGATCCAGCGTTATCGCGTCATCCACCGCCTTGGCCAATCCCCACCCTTCAAGCAGCCCGACTTCGCCGTTGCGCGCCCGAGGGAAACGGTTTTCAGGGTCAGCGACCACCGCCAGAAAACGTACCGGCTGATCGCCCAGCATGCCGTCGGCCACCTTGAGCGATGCAGGCAAACCCACAACTTCAGTCGCCCCGCCACTCAACGCCAAAAACCAGTGCAACCCGCGTTGCGAATACTCGCTCATGGTTACGTACTCGCTCATGGCCGTTCTCCTTGATAAAGGGTGCGCACCGTCTGTGGATCGATTTGGGGTGCTGTATCCAGCTGCGCCAGGCGCTGCAGAAACAGTGCGTATTGACCGCTGCGTTGCTGTTCAGGCAAGCCCTGCTTGAGCCAGGTATCGACCTGACGCTGAATGCTCGTCACATCATCAATCGAGAAGCCATCTGCCAAGCCGCTGGCGAAGCGCTGCTCACCCCCGGTCAGGCTCCAGATGAAAGGTCGGTTGCGCGAGTCGTACTCTTCGATGCCTGCTTCCTGCTCAATCACCTGTGGTCCGTTCAAACCCAGACGGGCCTCGCGAGTCACCAATATATAGCTGCATAGACCGGCAGCGATGGACATCCCGCCGAAGCAGCCAACGCTCCCGGCAATCACACCAATCACCGGCTGGTACTGGCGCAAATCGACAATCGCCGCGTGGATATCAGCAATCGCCGCCAGCCCAAGATTGGCCTCTTGCAGGCGCACACCGCCGGTTTCCAGGAGCAACACGGCGGCGGTTGGAATGCCGTTACGGTTATCTTCAGCGGCCAGTTCCAGCGCACCCGCAATCTTCGCCCCGCCGACTTCGCCGAGGCTACCGCCCTGAAACGCGCCTTCAATGGCGGCGATGACCACCGGCAAACCACTGATAGAACCTTTGGCGATCACCACGCCATCATCGGCCTGCGGCACAACGCCTTGCTTGGCCAGCCAAGGCGACATCATCCGGGCGAAAGGGTCGAGCAACTCACGGAAGCTCCCGGCATCCAGTATGGCGCGGGCACGTTGGCGAGCATTGAGTTCGACGAAGCTGTGCTGACGCAATAAACGCGCGTTGTCAGTCATGACCGATCTCCTCGAAACCTTGCTCCAGACGCAACCGCACCACACCCGGCGTCGCGCCGAAATCATGAATATCGATGGCCAGCGCGGGCGGCAATTGCCCGTCGAACATGCGCTCGAACAAGTGCTGCCAACGGGCGGCACTGCCGTTGACCGATGTCACCACCTGTATCGATAGCTTGCCCGGCTGACCCGGCTCAAGCAGGGCTTCCAGATCACCCGAACCGACACAACCCACCAACGCACGCCTCAGGGGCGGCTGCCCGGCAGGGAATTCAAAAGACAGGGTTTCCATGATCAAAAAATCCTCGATTGATCGCCGAGCCCAGGCTCAAGGCTATCGATAAACAGGCACGCGGCGAGCAGGTCCGCAGCGCCACCCGGCGATGCGTTCAGGCTCAACAGCTGTTGATCCAGTTCATGCAGGCAACGCCGACCGCCGAGGCTGGCGCTGCCGCCAGCATCCAGGACCCGTTGCGCGCCGAGTTGCATGGCTTCAAGTCCCGGCTGGCCAGCGCGGTACAGCACACAGGTGTCGGCCAGGGTGGTCATGATCGCCAGCAGCGCATCGAGTCGAGCGCTCTGTTCGCCGTGCCCGGCCGCGCGGCTGCGTTGCAACTGCGGCAGGCCATGTTGGATCACGGCTGGAAAGCCCAGCTGCGCCTGCTCCCGAGCGCCGCGTGCGCCATAACGCTGGGCGACTCTGGCACCGTGGCTGTTCTGCAACGGCGAATGGCGGTCATCGATCAATGCCAGTTTCGCTGCCCGCAGGCTCATGCCCGCCGCCGTGCAATGGCCAGGCTCCAGGGCCACCGCCGTCACCAACAGACCCAAAGCCCAAATAGCCCCACGATGGGTGTTCACGCCACCGGTGGTGTTGAGCATCGCCACTTCACCTTCGCGACCGATCCGGCCCACGGCCTCGCGCAGTGGCTGGCCAACGACGCCAAACTCAAGGGCGGCTTCGGCCATGTGCTTGAACGCTGGCCACAACGACAGCGCAGAAGCGTGCATCAAGCCCAGGTGCAGATCCTGATGCGCGCCGCTACCGCGACGGTCGACCAACGCCGGTTTCGGCGACAGGTCTGCTTCATCGATCAGCGCATCCACGGCCAGGTCAGCCAAACGGTCGGCCAACGAAACAACGACAGGTTGCAGGTTGAGTGCGCGCATCACCAGCTCCTGAATTGGGCGGGCGGGTTGTACAGGCCGCCGGACCACTCGACCAGATCGGCGACGCTTTTCGCGGCCAGCAATTCGCGGCTGGCGTCGGTGCGGCGGATGCCCAAATCTTCAGGTAAGGCGATCAAGCCTTCGCGGCGCATGCGCGCTGTATCTTTAGGGTTGTGACGCATGCCGATGGCCGTCACGCCTGCGACCGCAGCGATCATCGCCTGACGCTCTTCCAGAGTCCGCGCCTTGTACAGATAGGCGATGCCTTCTTCGGTGAGCAAGTGGGTCACGTCATCGCCGTAAATCATGATCGGCGCCAGTGGCATACCGCTCTTCTTCGCCACATCGATCGCGTCCAGGGTTTCGACGAACGTCGGTTTACCGCCTTCCTGGAAGGTCTCGACCATCTGCACCACCAGCTTCTTGCCGCGCTCAAGGTAGGCGGCCGGACCGTCACCGGTCTGCTGGCGCATGTCCAGCCAGGCCGGGGTCGCATGACGACGGCCGTGCGGGTCATGGCCCATGTTCGGTGCGCCGCCGAAACCGGCCAGGCGCCCACGGGTCACGGTCGAGGAATGGCCATCGCCATCCACCTGCAACGTTGCGCCGATAAACAGATCAACCGCGTACTGACCGGCCAATTGGCAAATCATCCGGTTGGAGCGCAGCGAGCCGTCACGGCCGGTGAAGAACACGTCCGGTCGCGCAGCGATGTAATTTTCCATGCCCAACTCAGTGCCGAAGCAATGAATGCTTTCGACCCAGCCACTTTCGATGGCTGGAATCAGCGCTGGGTGCGGGTTGAGGGTCCAGTTGCGGCAGATTTTACCTTTCAGGCCCAGAGACTCGCCGTAGGTGGGCAAAATCAGCTCAATGGCGGCCGTATTGAAACCGATGCCGTGGTTCAGCGACTGCACATTGTGTTTTTCATAAATGCCGCGAATCGCCATCATCGCCATCAACACGTGCACAGGCTTGATGTGGCGCGGGTCACGGGTGAACAGCGGCTCTATGTAAAACGGCTGATCCGCCACCACCACGAAGTCGACCCAGGACGCTGGAATATCGACCCGAGGCAGGTCGCTGACATCATCCACCAACTGATTGACCTGGAAGATCACGATGCCATCGCTGAACGCCGCCGGTTCGACCAGTGCCGGCGTGTCTTCAGTGCTGGGGCCGGTGTAGATGTTACCGGCACGATCCGCCATGAAGCCGGCCGCCAACACCACGTTGGGGATCAGATCGACCACCAGCCGTGAGTACAATTCGATGTAGGTATGGATGGCGCCGATTTCCAACAAGCCATCTTCCAGCAACTGGCTGATGCGCAGGCTTTGCGTGCCGGCGAAGGAAAAGTCCAGCTTGCGGGCGATCCCGCGTTCAAACAGATCCAAATGCTCGGACCGGCCGACGCTGGGCATGATCATGTGCAGATCGTGCAGCTTGGCCGGATCGACCTTGGCCAGGGAACGGGAAAGAAAATCTGCCTGCTTCTGGTTGTTGCCTTCAAGCACCACACGGTCGCCGGGGGCCAACAAGGCTTCCAGCGCGGCGACGATATTCTCGGTCGGCAATACCACGCCATCGGCGAGAGACCGCACCTGCTCGAGTCGCCGCTGCTTTTCGCTGCGCCGACGCGACCAGCGCGGATCGGGTGTATTTATTGTTGTCATGCTCACTCCACGCGTTTTCGCTGTCGTGAGCCACCTTATGAGGGAATGGTGAAGCGCATCAATCAAGCAAGGGATGAAATCATTACGGCTGGAGTAATGATTTCAGCCAGACGCTGATCCTCTGTAGGAGCTGACTTGTCTGCGATCCAGCGCGAAGCGTTGGAAAAAGTAGTGAATTCACCGCCGCCGGAAGGCCGTGCCGGCCTTTTCGCGGGCAAGCGCGCTCCTACAGTTTGCTGCGCGACAGCGCGGCGTCGAAGACAGGGCGGAATCTCCTACATGGACCCTGTAAATCAAACCGCCCAGTTGATCTGATACCGAGTGCTGCGCCCGCCGCCTGGGAGTTTCTCCAGACAGCCTTTGTCCAACAGATCACGGAGATGCCGGGTGGCGGTGGCTTTACTCACTTTCGCAACGGCCTGGTACTGCGCAGCGCTAATACCCGCGTCGAAACCTGCGCCAGGTTTATCAACCAACACATCCCCGTCGAGTAAACGGTTGAGCACTTTAATTTGCTCGGCAGAGAGGCCGTGCTCGCGGTACTGCTGCCAATAGCGCGCCTTGGCCAGGACTCGGTCAATGCGCTTTATGGCCTGCTCCAGCGTATGCAGCAACGTGTGCAGAAACCACTCCAGCCATGGCGTGATATCCAGCGTAGCCTTCTGACTGGCTTCGAGAATGCTGTAATAGGATTGACGCGCACTGAGGATGCTTGCCGACATCGCATAAAAGCGAATGGACTGATCTTCGCCTTGAGCCAAAGCAAGGTCGGTGATTGCGCGCGTCAGACGACCATTGCCATCGTCAAACGGGTGCACCGTCACGAACCAGAAATGCGCGATGCCCGCTCGCAACAACGGGTCGAGACTGGCGTCTGTACGACTACTGTTGAACCACGCAAGGAAACGAGTGAGCTGTACGTCCAGCCCTGCTCGCGGTGGCGCCTCAAAGTGCACGGTAGGCCGATCCAGCCTTCCAGACACCACTTGCATCGCCTCTTCGCCGCGCAAGGTGCCGACGCGGATACCACGCATCAGCACCGTTTCTTCCGCAGGAAAGAGCAACGTATGCCAGTGCAACAACCGCTCAAGGGTCAAGGGCGACAGGTGTTGCCGGGTGGCATCAAGCATCAGCTCAGCCAAACCCTCGCTGCGTTGACTGACACGCTGATCCCCCGTTAACCCCAGGCGACGCGCCAGAGAAGAGCGCACAGATCCTGCATTCAGCTGCTCACCCTCAATGGCCGATGAGGTAATGATGTTCTGCAGCAGCGTATCCAGTTCGGTCTGCGCGCTGGCATCTACCCCTGCCGCACCGATCATTCCCAGCAACCGCCCCTGAGCCTGCGAGCACCCCCGTAACAACGGCGCGAGTCGATCAGCCCGCCACGTGAAATGCGGCCAGTCGGATTGCTGCCATATCCAGTCGGTGGGTTCGTTCATGGGTCGTCCTGAAACGTGTGAGCCGAATAAAAGCGTTATTCGGCTCATTAGGTGAGCCGATTGTGCGATTTATTCGGCTCATCGTCTATATCGCAGGCACGCCCACACCGTCTAAACCAACCCCGCCGCCACCAACAATTCCTCCAGGCCCACCAGGTCCGGGATTTTCGCGACGGTGTCGCCGACTTGCACCGCCGCCAGTTCCAGTTCGGCCAAGGGCACGTCGACGTAGCTGAGTTGGCTGTCGAGTTTGCAGGAGCGAGGAATGCCCTGGGTCAGCAGCGCAATGAACTCAAGGTCGGCGCGGCCACCCAGGGCGTTGAGAACGACAATACGGGCCCGGCCGCCGACGCGGGTCCGGCTGCCGCAGGTGGCTTCGAAGCTGAGCAGCGACAAGGTGCGGTTACGCCAGTAAATCGGTCCCAGGTACCAGATGGGCGCATCGGGCTCGGCGTTGCTGTCCTGATAGTCGATCAGCTCAGCCACGGCGACGTTGGGCACCAGCAGGTTGCGGTCGCCCAAGGGCAGCAGCAACCCCGTCAGGGTGGTCAGTTGGCTGGGGGTTGCGCTAGACATGTACCGGACTCCATTGGGCGATGCTTTCCAGCAATACTGACTCCTGATACGGCTTGCTCAGGTAGTCGTTAACACCAACAGCCATGGCGTGGTCGCGGTGTTTTTGTCCGGAGCGGGACGTGATCATGATGATCGGCAGGTCTTTGAGCCGGTCGTCATTGCGAATTTTGCTGGCGACTTCGAAGCCGTCCATGCGCGGCATTTCGATGTCCAGCAGCAGAATGTCGGGGGTGTGTTCCTGCAACAGCGCCATGGCATCGATTCCGTCTTTGGCCGTCAGCACACTCATGCCGTTGCGCTCAAGCAGACGGCTGGTGACCTTGCGCACCGTCACCGAGTCGTCCACCACCATCACCAACAACGGACGGGCTTGTGTGACCTCAATGAACTTCGGTGCTCTTTGGCCCGCGGCATGCTGCGCTTGCAGACGACCATACAAGGCGCGGATATGCGCTGGCAGATCGAGAATGAACACCACGCGCCCATCGCCAAGAATGGTCGCGCCGGAAATGCCCTGCACCCCGGCGAATTGCGCACCGAGGCTTTTCACCACGATTTCCCGCGAGCCCGCCAGCGCATCCACCTGCACGGCCACCCAATGGTCGTGCACATGCACCAACAGCACGGGCAACGGCTGGGTCTGGCCGAGCAGTTTGGGGGGCAGGCCATTGTTCAACAGCTCGCCGAGGTAGCGCAGCTCGTAGCTTCGCTCGGCGAAGTGGTAGCGTGGTGGATCGGACAGGTAACAGGTTTCCAGCTCGCCAGGCATCACCCGCACGATGCCTTCGACCGTATTGAGCGGCACCGCGTATTGCTCTTCCCCGCACTGCACCATCAACGCCCGGTTGACCGACACGGTGAACGGTAAACGGATTTGAAAGCACGTGCCCTGCCCCGGCGTCGAGTCGATGACCATTGAGCCGCCAAGCTGTTTGACCTCGGCGTGCACCACGTCCATGCCCACGCCGCGACCGGAGATCTGGGTGACTTTTTCGGCCGTGGAAAACCCGGCCTGGAGGATAAACTGGAGCAACTCGTAATCACTCAGTTCGGCATCCGCTTCCATCAAACCACGCTTTATGGCTTTGCGGCGCACGGCCCCGAGATCAATACCGCCGCCATCGTCACGCATCTCGATGACGATATCGCCGCCTTCGTGAACCATGCTCAGGCTGATCCGCCCCTCTTGCGGCTTGCCTACGGCTCGGCGTTCTTCGGCACTTTCCAGACCGTGATCGATGGCATTACGCAGCATATGCTCCAGCGGCGCGACCATGCGTTCCAGCACGCTACGGTCCATTTCACCTTCTGCGTCACCCACGTCGAAGCGAACCTGTTTATCCAGCTCGCCGGAGACCTGACGCACGATCCGCCGCAACCGTGGGAGCAGGCGTTCGAACGGCACCATGCGCGTGCGCATCAGGCTTTCCTGCAACTCCGTATTGACCCGCGCCTGTTGTGACAACAGCGCTTGCGCGTCGTGATTTCGGGTGTCGAGGGTTTCTTTAAGGTCGAGCAGGTCGGATGCAGACTCGAACAAGGCCCGCGAAAGTTGCTGCAACTGCGAATGACGGTCCATCTCCAGCGGATCGAATTCTTCATAGCCCAATCGCTCGGCTTGCACCTGCTCGCGGCTGAGAATTCGCCCCTGGGTTTCTATGTCCAGACGCCGCAACTGGTCGCGCATGCGCTCGATGGTGGTTTCCATCTCAACCAAAGTGACATGGGCATCGCTGACTTGCTGTTCGATACGCTCCCGGAAGATCGACGTTTCACCCGCCAGATTGACCAGGCTTTCCAGCTGTTCGGCCGCCACCTTGACCATTTCCGGTGGGGTGCGCTCAGCCTCGGCTTCGGCCGTCGAAGACACTGCCACCGCGCTGGAGGGTGCAGCCTCGCGCGGCGCATCGTCCAGTGTCGCTTTGGCGGTGAGCGACCCCAAGCCGTTTGGGCTGCTGAAACGATGGATGCTCTCGATCAACAACGTGGCGCTGGGCAGCGGATGCCGCGCACGCACGGCGTCAAGCATGCCAGCCAACAGGTCGTGCCCGCTTTGCAACAGGCTGATCAGCAGTGGATTACTGTGCAACAACCCGGCTGACAGGCCTTCATAGAGAAATTCAAGTTCATGGGCCAGGTCGCCAATCGGGGCGATTTCCACCATCCGTGCGCCGCCCTTGAGGGTGTGCAGATCACGCAGCAGGTTTTCCACCTCAACCGTGTTTTGCGGCTCGTCCTGCCAGCGGGCCAAGGCGCCGCCGGAGCTTTCGACAATGTCGAAGCCTTCCTCAAGGAAGATCTCCAGCAATTCAGGGTCGCGCTCTTCGAGGATATCGACCGCTGATCTGACGGGTTTCGGCTCGACGTCAGGGCGTGAACCTTGGCCAGTGCCCTGGCGAAAATCACGGATATATTCAATCAACTCAGCCGGACTGCTGAGCGGCTGATGGTCTTGCAATTGCTCCAGCAGGATCGCCAGAAGGTCGTGGCTTTGCAGCAGCAAGTCAGCCAATGCGGACGAGTGACAGTAGCGGCGGTCGATCAAGCCTTCGTATAGGGATTCCAGCTCATGACCCAGATCGCCCACGGGGCCGATTTCAGCCATGCGCGCGCCGCCCTTGAGGGTGTGCAAATCGCGTTGCAGCGAGGACAGCGGCAACGGGTTGTCAGGATCGGACAACCAACGGTGCAATGCCTGCCCGGCGCTGTCGAGAATATCCACCGCCTCTTCGAGGAAGATTTCCACGATCTCGTCATCGAGGCCGCTTAGCGGTGCATCGGTCTCTCCGGGCTCCTGCACTGCGGACTGAATAGCGTGTTCAACCGACTGTTCAATCGCGAGTTGCTCGGTCGCTGCATTCAGTTCGGTGATGCTCAGCGAGCGGCTACCGTCGCTTTTGATCAGGCCCATGGCGCCAGGGTCGAGGGCTTGATCGAGCAATTCGCGCAAGGCCCGAATGCGCTCCGGGCTGGCATCCACCTCTTGGCCTGCCGCCACTTGGTCAAGCATGTCGATCAGGGCTTCGTGCGCCCTTTCAACCTCATGAAAGAAGCGCTCGCTGACCGCCAGGCTGCTTTCTTCAACCGCGCCATACAGGTCCAGCAGTGCCTCACACAGCTCATCCACCTGCGGCAGATCGGCCATGTGCGCCCCATGACCCAAGGTGGTCAACTCGTCGAGCAGAGCGCTTAATTCCTGGCGCTCGCCGGGATGCTGCTGCCAGCGCTGCAACAGGCTTTCGGCATCGAGCAGAATGTCCATGCCCTCGGCCAGAAAGGTCGCGATCAATTGCGGATTGCGCTTGATGCGCAGGCCGTTGCTCGGTGCGCTAAGGGCAGCCGCCAGGCGGATGTCCAGCAGCGAATGCGCCTCGTCGATCAGCGCCGCTGCGCCCACGATGGTAGCCAGCGGGTCACTGTCGAGCTGGAGCAGGCCCTGTCGAAACAAGGGTTCGGCGGCCTTCAGTAGCTGAATTTCTGCCTGCCTCAGCGGAATCAGATTGGATTTAAACTCGAGGATCAACTGATCCAGGGGTCTGGCCAACTCGGCTATGGGCAGCACGCCCGCCATGTAAGCGCTGCCTTTGAGCGTGTGCAGGGCGCGCTGCAGGTCGTCGCTGATGGGCGGTGACACCGCTTCGGTGGCGCTGTCGAGAAAGCGATTGAGCGTGTCGAGATGGCTTCGCGCTTCCTGACGGAAAATCTCCAGCAGATGCGGGTCCAACGCCTCATCGTTGGCATTGACGGTATGAGCCATGACCGCAGCGATGAGCACCTCTTCGCCCTTGGCCAGCGCGTGGGCACATGCAGCCAACAGGTCGACATCATCACGCTGATGCTGGGCATTGTCGGCGAATTCGCGAATAACCTCAGGCAATAAGGCCAGCACGTCAGCCAGTAAACGCCGAACGCGCTGATCGGGTTTGACGCTGTTCTCCATGATCCGGTTGAGCAGGTTCTCCGCGGACCAGGCCAACTCGCCGAGGATCAACGCACGGACCATCCGCCCGCTGCCTTTTAGGGTATGAAATGCCCGGCGGACTTCGGTCAGCGCGGCGGTATCACGAGGGTCATCGAACCATTGTGGCAAGTGCTCGTGCAGCGCCACCAACACCTCATCGGTCTCTTCGAGAAACACCTCAAGCAACTCGTCGTCCACCCGCTCTTCATCGGCGGGCGGCGGCAACAGGCTGGTTGGCACATAGAGGGCCGGCGGATTAACGGCCGAAACCGGGCTGGCAAGCACTTGGGCGATGGTCTGCGTCGGGCTGACCAGTTCCTGACGGGCCTGCAACTCAAGCAACTCGTCCTGACTGATCACCTCATCGAGCAGCGGCACCTCGACAACGGCGTCCGGTATCGGCGAATACCCGAGTCCCTCCAGACTGGACTGAGCCCGGTCGAGCACTTGCTCACCCGGCGCTTCATGATCCTGGCCCAAACGCTCCAGGTAATACTCAATACTGGTGAGGGCGTCTGCCAGACCATCGAGCTGACCCCAGGTTGGTGGCGTGTTGTCCTCCAGCAAATGCTCCTGGATGTATTCGTTGCAAACCGCGAGCAGGCTGGCTGCTCGCGCCAGCGGAATCATCGCCAGTGCCCCGCGTACCTGCACCAGCAGCGCGGGCAAAGGCTCGAGCCGATGCCGATCCCAAGGGCCGTCGATATAATCGATGATCATGTCCTTGGCCTGCTGCAGCCCGATACGCGCCTCCTTGATCACCAACTGATGGATCTGGGTCAGGTCTGTCGTTGGCAAGCGGCTGTTTTCACGGTGCGTCTGCTCCACGGTGCCGACCATCCCGGCCAGGGTCGCTTCGACGTACAAGAGTGCGCCAGCGACATCCATCAACGCAGAGTCATCGGCTTCACGTTGGCCCTGGGCCAAACCCTGAACAACCGCCAATTGATCGATGATGACTTTACGTGGCTGACCGAAGCCAAGGACGGCCAAGGTATCCGCGACCTGTTGCAGCGGCGGCAGCAGGCTGTTGAGTTCACCAACGTGCTTGCGGTCGCTGCGCACGAAGACGTCCAGGCGATCTTTGACCCTGACCAGCTCCTCGCATAGCGCGACCACCACCGAGCGCATCGCATCGCGATCCGGGCCCGCCAGCCGCGCACGCTCTTCGTCGACCAGCGCGGTATCGGGCAGGGACTCGGCGAGGCCGTATTGATCTTTGAGCAGCAACATAGGTGGCGCCTGGCTGTCGGATTTGGCGATGTAAAACAACAGGCTCTTGAGCAACTCATCTGGCGCCGGCTGATTGATTGCGCTGATACCCTGCTCGAGCAAGCGCTTGAGTTCCTTGTCAGACTCTTTGAGCAGACCGCGCAACGCCGGGCTATTGGTGAACTGGCCGTCAGCCATGGTTGCGACCAGCGCCGACGCAATCTGCCACAACAGACCGAGCGGCGCGTCTTTGCACAATGCCTCAAGGCGGCTAAACACTTTGGCCATGTGACCGAGGTTGGTCTGCACCTCCTGCTCACGCAGTAAACCAACCAACGCCGCTTGGAGCATTTGCCGCCACTTGCGCAGCAGCGCCGCCAAGTCAGGGCTGTCTAGCTTGGCCAATGCCTGCGCGTCGAGTTCGGGAACACAGAGCAGTTGCGGGGCAAACAGACTGGTTTCCGACAGCAAGCTCTCGCCTCGGGCGCTGCGCAAATCATTCAGCAGCGGCAGCACCACAAGCGGCAAATCGCGTCTGGCGGTATGGATGCGGTCGAGGTAAACCGGCATCTGCACCATAGCCTGCGTCAGCAAATACACGGCTTCGGCCTGTTGCGCCACGCGACGTTGCTGCAACGCCAGCGCCAGTTGCTCGATTTCTTCGGCGAGCAGCGCCGCGCCATAGAATTCGATCATTTGCAGGCTGCCATGCACCTGGTGCACACAGCTCAGGCACTCAACCATTGAGGCCGGGTCCTGTGGGTGTGCGACAAACGCTTCGAGGGCTTGGCGGGCCTGTTTGAGCGTTTCGGCAATTTCGCCCTTGACCCATTCGAGGGCCACGTAGTCGTGCCGATCAGCCATAACAACTCCAGTCATTACCTATTATTTACCCGGGTGTTCAACCAGGGCCTTACGACGGTGGCAAGGTAAAACCAGACACCGAACGCCGCATCTCGCTGGCCATTTTCGCCAGGTTGCCGATACTTTCCGCCGTGGCCGTGGTGCCAGACGTCGTTTGTGTCGTGGTCTGGTGAATCACGCTCATGGTCCGGGAAATCTGCCCCGCAGAGGACGCCTGCTGCTGCGCAGCGTTGGTGATGCTCTGAATCAACGCCGCGAGGGTTTTCGAAACACCCTCGATTTCCTCCAGTGCCACCCCGGCATCGTGCGCCAGTCGGGCGCCGCGCACCACTTCGCTGGTCGTCTGCTCCATGGAGATGACCGCCTCGTTGGTGTCGTTCTGAATGGCCCGAACCAGGGTCTCAATCTGCTTGGTGGCCGACGAAGAGCGCTCTGCCAGCCGTTGCACTTCGTCGGCAACCACCGCAAAGCCACGTCCGGCATCCCCGGCCATCGAGGCTTGTATCGCCGCATTGAGGGCCAGAATGTTGGTCTGATCGGCAATATCATCGATCAAGCTGACAATATCGCCGATTTCCTGGGAAGACTCGCCCAAACGTTTGATCCGCTTGGAGGTGTCCTGAATCTGCTCACGGATGTTGTCCATACCGTTGATGGTGTTATGCACCACCTCGTTACCTTTATTGGCAATGGCCACCGAACGCTCCGCCACCGCCGACGACTCCGACGCATTGGCCGAGACCTCATCGATGGAAATCGCCATGTTATTGATCGCGGTCGAGGCAGCCGCAATCTGCAACGCCTGATGCTCGGACGCCGCCGCCAACTGCATGGCCGTGGTCTGAGTATCTGCAACCGCTGACGCGACTTGCTCCGCAGTCAGGTTGATCGTGGCCACCAGGTCGCGCAACTGGTCGATGGAGTAATTGATCGAGTCGGCAATTGCCCCGGTGAAGTCTTCGGTCACGGACGCGGCGACTCTCAGATCACCGTCGGCGAGGTTTTCGATCTCATCGAGCAGACGCATGATCGCGTGCTGATTGCGCTCGTTCTTCTCGGCGGTTTCGCGCAACTGCCGGTTGGTTTCGCGCACCATCACGATGCCGATCAAAATGATCGACATCAAGGCCAGCAGGCCCAGCAGGTAGCCGCCGATGCTGTGCATCGAACGCCCACTGGCCAGGTGCTCAAAATGATCGGCCAGCACCGACGCTTCATCGAGCAGGGTTTGCGAGGTGGTGAAGATAGTGCTGGCCGATTCACGCACTTGAAGCAGCTCGGGCGAAGTTTCGAGAATTTCATCCACGGAGCCTGAAACGAACTGGAACAGCTCGGCAATTTCGGTCAGGCGCACACGGGAATCGTGGTCCTGGACCTGGGTGATATTCATCACCGGATTGCCTTCAATCATGCCATTGAGCACCCGGCCAAACAGGCTTGCGTCGCGACCGAACGCATCGGCGGCCTGCACCGCGGTGTCATCCCCGGACAGTACAGTGTTGACCGAACCGAGAATTCGCTCAGCCAACAGCGACTGACGCTGCGCCACCGCCACCTGACTGGCCGGCGCATGATTTTGCAGAAGGCTGTCGACGACTTTTTCGTACTCGACCTGCAACTGCGGAATGGTTTCGGCCAGGGTTGCCGCCACTTGATGCAGGGACAGAACGGTCTGTTCACTGGCGACAATCACGTCGGTGCTCTTGCGCAGACTCTCCCAGTCCTTCTGCACGGCCTGCATTTCCTGACTCACGGCTGACGGCGCCGACGGCAACCCCGTGGCCTTGTCACCTTTTTTCAGGAAACCCCAGCGCAGATCAAAATCGTTGCGTGCGTCGGCCAACAGCTTGAACGCAGGCGCCTTGCCCGCGGCGGCTTCGGAGGCGTTTTTGGCGATTCGCTGAGACAACACGCGCAGCTCGCCTGCGTGGCCGATGTACTGTTTATCGTAATTCGACTGCGTGTTGAGGTAGGCGAAGTTAGCGAACAGCAACATGATAAAAATGATCAGGGCGACAAACAGCGCGGCGATCTGCGACCGACTGCGCTCACCCTCCAATGACCTACCTGTCTTGCTCATTATTCAGGGCCCCGCCTGGCCAGCAACATCTATTCATCCCGGAAATAAAAAAGGGCCCGTCGAGGCCCGCCGAAAAACGTTACAGCGCGACATCCATGAAGCCCGGTGATTGCGCCAGCGCATGCGGGCTGAAGACCAACCAGGCCTGTTCACGTAAGAACTGCCCCTGAATGAACGGCGCGACCCCCGCTTCGAACGCCACAAGTGGCTCAGGCATCAGGCTGCGTTGATTGAAATGCTGCACACCCAATACTTCATCGACCATCAGCCCGGCGAACACATCTTGATAGTCGACCACCAGCACCCGCCGCTGCTTGCGCACAGGCGACAACTCATGATCAAAAAACGCACACAAATCCATGATCGGCAGCAACCGCCCCCGCAGGTTGGCCACACCCTTGACCCAAGGCTTTACCCCAGGCAATACGGAGTAACGCGGCTCATGCAGGATCTCGCTGATCTCCCCCATGGGCGCCACGTAACACTGCTCGCCCATGCGAAAACCGATCCCGCTCCAGTCTTGCAGTCGCGTCTCCTGCAAAGGCAGACCGGCCGCGAGAGAGCGACAGCGCTGATCGATTTCAAGGAGCAACTGGAAGGCGGTTTGCGACTCAGCCATGAGTGCGGACCGTCAGCCGGCCAATACCGCATTCAGGGTTTTCATCAGGGTTTCTTCGTCCACCGGCTTGGTCAGGTAATCACGCGCGCCCTGGCGCTTGCCCCAGACTTTATCGGTTTCCTGATCCTTGGTCGTGATGATGATCACCGGAATCATGTTGGTGTCAGCGTCTTTAGTCAGCTGGCGCGTGGCCTGGAAACCATTGAGACCGGGCATCACGATATCCATGAGCACCGCGTCGGGTTTTTCCTGACGGGCCAGGGCAACGCCATCAGCGCCGTTTTCGGCTTTCAAGACGTGATGACCGTGCTTTTCCAGCATGCCGGTCAACTTGTACATTTCAGTCGGCGAATCATCAACGATCAGAATTCGAGCCATGGTATTCCCCATACGCAATGGATGCTCTCGACCCGCCAGGGCCACAGGGCATCAAGATACTTGTTGTTCTACTGCAACGAACTCCGGCACATGGGCCTTGATCGCGTTCAGTAGTTCTTCCTTGCTGAAAGGCTTGGTCAGAAACTGGTCTGAGCCGACTATCCGGCCCTTGGCCTTGTCGAACAGGCCATCCCTGGAGGACAGCATGATCACCGGCGTTGACTTGAATGCCCGGTTATTCTTGATCAGTGCACAGGTCTGATAGCCATCCAGGCGCGGCATCATGATGTCGACGAAAATGATTCGCGGGTGATTGTCGGCGATCTTCGCCAGCGCATCGAACCCGTCTATCGCGGTGATGACTTCGCAACCGACGTTCTTCAATAACGTCTCTGCGGTGCGGCGAATCGTCTTCGAATCGTCGATGATCATCACTTTCAAAGCTGTGGAATGCTGTTCCATGTTTGCTCTACCATCGCCGCGGCGAGTCGATTTGCTGCGTTGTGCCCGGCGTCTTCAGGCTGACATGGAGCTACCATGAGCCCCCAGCCCCTTAATTAACGGGGCCCAAGGCCAAGTGCCGAGCCTTTTTAGCACACTCTCCAGACGCAATCCATAAAGCCCGACGCTACGCGCTTGCCTCTTGACCCAGCGCATGCACGGCGCCACCCTGACGCCTATTTTCAGGCCCAAGCGGCCCTTACCGACAGAGGATATTGCCCATGAGCGTTCGCCTAGGGATTGTCATGGACCCCATCGAGGACATCTCCTATAAAAAGGACAGCTCGCTGGCCATGCTCCTTGCCGCCCAGGATCGCGGTTGGTCGCTGTTCTATATGGAACAGCACGATTTGTACCAAAACGCCGGCCAGGCACGCGCCCGAATGAAACCACTGAAAGTCTTCGCCGACCCCGAGCACTGGTTCGAACTGGGAGCCGAAATCGACAGCGGCCTGGACGACCTCGACGTGATCCTGATGCGTAAGGATCCGCCGTTCAACATGGAGTTCGTGTACTCCACGTACCTGCTCGAACAGGCCGAACGCGCCGGCGTGCTGGTGGTCAACCGCCCACAGAGCCTACGTGACTGCAACGAGAAGCTATTTGCCACGCTGTTCCCGCAATGCACGCCGCCGACCCTGGTCAGCCGCCGTATGGACATCTTGCGCGAATTCGCCGAACTGCATGGCGATGTGATTCTCAAACCGCTGGACGGCATGGGCGGCACATCCATCTTCCGCCACCGCGAGGGCGATCCAAACCTGTCGGTGACCCTCGAAATCCTGACGGCCAATGGCACGCAGCAGATTATGGCCCAAGGCTACCTGCCAGCGATCAAGGACGGCGACAAACGCATCCTGATGATTGACGGCGAGCCCGTGCCTTACTGCCTCGCACGCATCCCGGCCGCTGGCGAAACCCGTGGCAACCTGGCTGCCGGTGGTCGTGGCGAAGCCCGCCCCTTGACCCCGCATGACCGCTGGATCGCGGCCGAAGTCGGCCCGACACTGCGTGAAAGAGGCCTCCTGTTCGTAGGCATCGACATCATCGGCGAGCACCTCACCGAAATCAACGTCACCAGCCCGACGTGCATTCGTGAAATCGACAATGCCTTCGGCACCAACATTGCGTCCATGCTGATGGATGCCATCGAGAAGAAGCTCAAGGCCAGGTAAACGCTATCCCCGGCCTGATCCCCGTGCGGGTTGCACAGGAATGAGGCCGATCCGGCCTGCTCCAGACCAGCGCACACCGCAGTATTTGCGACAGTGCGCTATCATGCGCGGCTTGTGAAAATGTTGGACTGATGATGAACGCTTTGGCCGACGATCTGCCCCCTGAACTCGCCCGTGCTGGCGTGCGCCCGGCTGATCGGCTTGGGTTTACCCTGATGATTGCAGCGCTGATCCACGTAGCACTGATCCTCGGTGTGGGCTTCGCTTACGTCAAACCGCCAGACATCAGCAAAACCCTGGAAATCACCCTCGCCACCTTCAAAAGCGAAGCCCCGCCGAAAAAAGCCGATTTTCTCGCCCAGGATAATCAGCAGGGCAGTGGCACGCTGGACAAGAAGGCGATCCCCAAGACTACCGAGCTGGCGCCATTTCAGGACACCAAGATCAACAAGGTGACGCCACCCCCTGCCGCCAAGCCGGTGGAAAAGCAGGTAGCACCGAAAACGGCGGTCGCGACCACCGCGCAGAAAACCCAGAAAACCGTGACCAAGCGCGAAGAGATCAAGCAAGAACCCGCCGTCAAGGCCGCGCCGACCTTTGACAGCTCGCAGCTGACCAGCGAAATTTCCAGCCTGGAAGCCGAGCTCTCCAACGAACAACAGCTGTACGCCAAGCGCCCTAAGATCCATCGCCTCAGCGCTGCGTCGACCATGCGCGACAAAGGCGCCTGGTATAAAGAAGACTGGCGTAAAAAAATCGAACGGATAGGCAATCTCAACTATCCGGAAGAAGCGCGGCGCAACCAGGTGTACGGTAATTTGCGGATGATGGTGTCGATCAACCGCGATGGCTCCCTGTTCGAAATATTAGTGCTGGAGTCGTCCGGTCAGCCGCTGCTCGATCAAGCTGCGCAACGTATTGTGCGATTGGCGGCGCCTTTTGCGCCGTTCACCGGCGATCTGGCTGACATCGACCGACTGGAGATCATTCGCACCTGGCGTTTCGCCCGTGGCGATAAGCTGTCCAGCAACTGAAGACCTGAACACCTATCACATTAGCCAGTTGTCAGGCCCGTCGGGCAGCGCCACACTAGGGCTCATGAAAAACGTCCCCGCAAGCTACCTCAAGCATCACTTCCTGATTGCCATGCCGCACATGGCCGATCCGAACTTTGCGCACACCTTGACCTACATCGTCGAGCACAACGCAAATGGCGCCATGGGCCTGGTGATCAACCGTCCACAGGGCCTGACGCTGGCGGACATTCTTGAGCAACTGCGCCCGGAAACCGAACCGCCATTGCGCTGCCAGCACATCCCGATTCATACCGGTGGCCCAGTGCAAACCGATCGCGGCTTTGTCCTGCACCCGAGCGGACCGCAGTTTCAGGCAACGGTCGAACTCGGCGGCCTCGCGCTGTCGACGTCTCAGGATGTGCTGTTCTCTATCGCTGACGGCTACGGCCCGGATCAACATGTAATCACCCTCGGGTATGCGGGCTGGGAAGCCGGGCAACTGGACGCCGAGCTGGCCGCCAACATCTGGCTGACCTGCCCGTTCGATCCGGCCATCCTGTTCGATATCCCGAGTGAGCATCGCCTCCACGCGGCGGCGGCCGGCCTGGGCGTCAATCTCAGCTTGCTGACCAGTCAGGCGGGCCACGCCTGATGGCTTTACGTCTTTTGCTGGGCTTCGATTACGGCACCAAACAGATCGGCGTTGCCGTTGGTCAGGTGATTACCGGCCAGGCCCGCGAGCTGTGCATCTTGAAAGCGCAGAACGGTATCCCGGACTGGGACAAGGTCGAAGCATTGATCCGAGAATGGAAGCCCGACGCCATTGTCGTCGGCCTGCCGCTAAACATGGACGGCACGCCGAGCGACATGAGCGCCCGTGCTGAAAAATTCTCGCGTCGACTCAACGGCCGCTACAACCTGCCGGTGTATACCCACGACGAGCGCCTGACCACCTTTGAAGCCAAGGGCGAGCGTCTGTCCCGTGGCGGGCAGAAAGGCAGCTATCGCGACAACCCGGTGGATGCCATTGCTGCCGCGCTGTTGTTACAGGGCTGGCTGGATGCCAACGGCGCCCTGTTTGACGCGTGATCGCTTTATCGATCTCTTTATTGAAAGAATAGACATCCAGTTTTCAGCCTGAGCAACCTGCGTGAAAGACGCTCAGGCCCCTGAAGGAGCAACCATGAGTCTGCCCAATCCCGCCGCACTGATCAGCCAGATGGCCATTGATCTGAAGGCCTATCTGAGCCAGCGCAACATCACTGAACCGCGTTATATCGGCATTCGCACGGGCGGCATCTGGGTCGCACAGGCGTTGCTTGAAGCGCTGGGCAGCCAGTCGCCGTTGGGCACACTGGACGTGTCCTTCTACCGCGACGATTTCAGCCAGAGCGGCCTGCACCCGCAAGTGCGTCCCTCCGCCCTGCCGTTCGAGATCGAAGGCCAGCACTTGGTACTGATCGATGACGTGCTGATGAGCGGCCGGACCATCCGCGCTGCGCTCAACGAACTGTTCGATTACGGCCGTCCGGCCAGCGTGACCCTGGTCTGCCTGCTCGATCTTAACGCCGGGGAACTGCCGATTAGCCCCGACGTGGTCGGCGCCACCCTGTCGCTGGCGCCCGATGAGCGGGTAAAATTGCTCGGCCCCGCGCCGCTCGCACTTGAATACCAGAACCTCTCTGCCGCCGCCCTCTAGCCCCTAATAAAGAGTCCTTGCGATGACGCCTATCGACGCCAAGCGCCCACTGCAGCTCAATCATCAGGGCCAGCTGCGCCACTTTCTCTCGCTCGACGGTTTGCCCCGCGAGTTACTCACCGAAATTCTCGACACCGCCGATTCCTTTCTGGAAGTCGGCGCCCGGGCGGTAAAGAAAGTCCCGCTGCTGCGCGGCAAGACGGTGTGCAACGTGTTCTTCGAGAACTCGACCCGCACCCGCACCACATTCGAACTGGCTGCCCAACGGCTGTCGGCCGACGTGATCACCCTGAATGTCTCGACCTCGTCCACGAGCAAGGGCGAAACGCTGTTCGACACCCTGCGCAACCTTGAAGCGATGGCCGCCGACATGTTCGTCGTGCGTCATGGCGACTCGGGCGCCGCGCACTTCATCGCCGAACATGTCTGCCCGGAGGTCGCGATCATCAACGGTGGCGACGGCCGCCATGCGCACCCGACCCAGGGCATGCTCGACATGCTCACCATTCGTAGGCACAAAGGCGGTTTCGAAAACCTCTCCGTGGCCATCGTTGGCGACATCCTGCACTCGCGGGTAGCGCGCTCGAACATGATTGCGCTCAAAGCTCTCGGCTGCCCGGACATCCGCGTGGTCGCGCCGAAAACCTTGCTGCCCGTGGGCGTCGAGCAGTACGGGGTCAAGGTCTACACCGACCTGGCTGCCGGCCTCAAAGACGTCGACGTGGTGATCATGCTGCGCCTGCAGCGCGAACGCATGCAGGGAGGTCTGTTGCCCAGCGAAGGTGAGTTCTATCGCCTGTTCGGCTTGACCACCGCTCGTCTGGCTGGCGCCAAACCGGATGTGATTGTCATGCACCCAGGCCCGATCAACCGCGGCGTCGAAATCGAGTCGGCAGTGGCCGACGGCGCCCATTCGGTAATCCTCAACCAAGTCACCTACGGCATCGCAGTACGCATGGCCGTGCTGTCCATGGCCATGAGCGGGCAAACCGCACAACGTCAATTCGAGCAGGAGAACGCCCAGTGAAGCTCAGCATCCTCGGCGCCCGCGTAATCGACCCCACCAGCGGTCTGGACAACGTCATTGATTTGCACCTGGAAGCCGGCAAAATTATCGCCTTCGGCGAGGCGCCAGCAGGTTTCGTTGCCAGCCAAACGATCGAGGCCAAGGGCCTGGTCGCCGCCCCCGGCCTGGTCGACCTCAACGTAGCCCTGCGCGAGCCGGGTTACAGCCGCAAAGGCTCCATCGCCAGCGAAACCAGGGCTGCAGCAGCCGGTGGCGTCACCAGCCTGTGCTGCCCGCCACGGACTAAACCCGTGCTCGACACCTCCGCCGTGGCCGAGCTGATCATCGACCGCGCCCGCGAAGCCGGCAATTGCAAAGTGTTCCCCATCGGCGCCTTCAGCAAGGGTCTGGAAGGCGAGCAACTGGCCGAGCTGATTGCCTTGCGCGATGCGGGCTGCATCGCCTTCGGTAATGGTCTGGACAGTTTTCGCAATACCCGGACGTTGTGTCGGGCACTGGAATACGCCGCGACCTTCGACCTGACGGTAATTTTCCATTCTCAGGACCGCGATCTGGCTGAAGGGGGTCTGGCCCATGAAGGCCCTACTGCCAGCTTCCTCGGCTTGCCGGGCATTCCCGAGACCGCCGAAACCGTGGCCTTGGCTCGGGACCTGCTGCTGGTGGAACAAAGCGGCGTGCGTGCGCACTTCAGCCAATTGACCAGTGCACGCGGTGTGGAACTGATCGCTCAGGCGCAGGCCCGTGGGCTGCCGGTAACCGCCGACGTGGCGATGTATCAGCTTATCCTCACCGATGAAGCGCTGATCGACTTCTCCAGCCTATACCACGTCCAGCCGCCGCTACGCACCCGCGCCGACCGCGATGGCCTGCGTGAAGCCGTGAAGTCCGGGGTGGTTCAAGCCATCTCCAGCCATCACCAACCCCATGAACGCGACGCCAAGCTGGCCCCGTTCGGTGCGACCGAGCCGGGCATCAGCAGCGTTGAGCTGCTATTGCCGCTGGCGATGACGTTGGTCGCAGACGGCCTGCTCGACCTGCCAACCCTGCTGGCACGCCTCAGCGCTGGCCCTGCGGCGGCCTTGCGCCTGCCTGCCGGTCAATTGCGTGTCGGTGCGCCAGCGGATCTGGTGCTGTTCGACCCGACGGCTTCTACTGTTGTCGGCGAGAAATGGCTGTCCAAAGGCGAAAACTGCCCGTTCCTTGGCCACTGCCTGCCGGGGGCCGTGCGCTACACCCTGGTGGATGGACAGATCAGCTACAGCAGCTGATTGGGTCTTGATCGAGGTGCGTCAGATGCACCGCTTAAACTGCTTCGCAGCGGGACACGTAGTCTTGCAACTATGCGTCCCGCTGCGAAGCAGTCATCAACTCACCCCGCTACCCAACGCTCCCTTCACCTGATCCAACAACCCCATCTTCGATTCATCGGGCAACGTGTCGAGCAGGTCCTTAACCTTCGCCAACGCCTTCGCCGCTTCCGTGGCCTTGAGCAGTTTTTGCAACTCAGGCGTGGTCGCGGTTTCTGCGCTGAGGGGCGGCGGTGTGGGCAAGGCCTTCACCATTTTCAGCATATCGCCAGGGTCTTTGCTGAACGCCCGAATGTTGTCGAGAT